>NZ_ATLN01000074.1:0-99780 GCF_000416195.1 Pseudomonas sp. CFII68 | reverse complement strand
CCTTCGCGAGCAAGCCCGCTCCCACAAGGTCGGTGGTGTACCGCTGGACGCTTTACAGGTCGCCGTAACCCAACGAACGCAACGCCCGCTCGTCGTCGGACCAGCCGCCCTTCACCTTGACCCACAGGTTGAGCATGATCTTGGAGTCGAACAGCAGCTCCATGTCCTTGCGCGCCTCGGTGCCGATGCGCTTGATGCGCTCGCCCTTGTCGCCAATGATGATTTTCTTCTGGCCGTCACGTTCGACGAGGATCAACGCATGGATGTGCAGGGTCTTGCCCTGCTGCTTGAACTCTTCGATCTCGACCGTGATCTGGTACGGCAGCTCGGCACCCATCTGGCGCATGATTTTCTCGCGCACCAGCTCGGCGGCGAGGAAACGGCTGCTGCGGTCGGTGATCTGGTCTTCGGGGAAGAAATGATCGTTTTCCGGCAGGTGTTCGGCAATCACCCGCTCCAGCGCGTCGAGGTTATGGCCGTGCTGGGCAGAGATCGGGATGATCTGGGCGTTCGGCAACTGTTCCTGCAACCAGGTCAGGTGCGGCATCAGTTCAGCCTTGTCTTCGATGCGATCGGTCTTGTTCAGCGCCACGATCAAGGGACCGGTCACGTACTGGACGCGCTCGAGGACCATCTGGTCTTCTTCGGTCCACTTGGTGCGGTCAACCACGAAGATCACCACGTCGACGTCTTTCAACGCCGCCGAGGCGGTCTTGTTCATGTAGCGGTTCAGGGCCTTTTCGCCGCCCTTGTGCATGCCAGGGGTGTCGACGTAGATCGCCTGCACGGCGCCTTCGGTCTTGATGCCCAGCATGTTGTGGCGGGTGGTCTGGGGCTTGCGCGAGGTGATCGCCAGCTTCTGGCCCAGGATGTGGTTCAGCAACGTGGACTTGCCCACGTTCGGCCGACCGACAATGGCGACGTAGCCGCAGCGGGTGACGGTTGTATCAGTCATTGCCATTCTCCACACCCAGGGCAATCAGTGCTGCGGCGGCCGCTACCTGTTCGGCAATACGACGACTCACACCCTGACCCCGGCTTTTTTCGTTCAATAGGACAACTTCGCATTCAACGAAGAAGGTACGGCAATGCGGCTCACCCTGGATATCCACGACTTCGTAGCGCGGCAACTCGCAACTGCGTGATTGCAGGAATTCCTGCAAACGGGTCTTGGGGTCCTTGTTGGTGTCCACCAGCGTGAGGCTGTCGATCTCGGAGGTCAGCCAGGCCAGCACGCGTTCGCGCGCCATTTCCATGCCCGCATCCAGGTAGATCGCGCCAATCAACGCTTCCAGGGCATCGGCCAGGATCGACTCGCGACGGAAACCGCCGCTTTTCAACTCACCGGAGCCCAGGCGCAGATAGTCGCCCAGGTCGAAACCACGGGCCAATACGGCCAGGGTCTCACCTTTTACCAATCGTGCGCGCAAACGCGACAACTGGCCTTCGCGGGCCAGCGGGAAACGCTCGAACAGCGCCTCGCCGGCCACGAAGTTGAGGATGGCATCACCGAGGAATTCCAGGCGTTCGTTATTGCGCCCGGCAAAACTGCGGTGAGTGAGGGCCAGGAGCATCAGGTCCTGGTCCTTGAAGGTGTAACCGAGCTGACGCTCGAGACGGCTTAGAGAAACGCTCACGGTTTACCCACGCTGAGTTCGTGGCTGGATTCCACCGCCACGGCGGCAAGGCGCCGTTGGCTTGGGACAATTAACGCTGTGTTCAAAAATACGTCCTGACTATCGTTGGCTTCATGCCTTCGGGCAACCTTGCGCAGGCTCCAGAAAAGCATTCGGCGCTGTGTTCAACAGCGCCGTGTGGGATTACTTGATCAGGCCAACCCGCGAGAAATTCGGCAGGTGACTGAGTTTGGGTTCCGGCCAGCTCATCCAGACCGCAAAGGCCTTGCCGACGATGTTCCGGTCCGGGACCATGCCCAGCAGGTTCTTGGGAATGTTCGGATCATCCCAGTAACGGCTGTCGTTGGAGTTGTCGCGGTTGTCGCCCATCATGAAATAGTGCCCCGCCGGCACGGTCCATGAACGGTCCGGCGTTGCGCGGTAGCGACTCATTTCCTTGCGAATCAGGTGTTCGGCCTCGCCGAGTTTTTCCTGGTAGAGCTCGGCACTGCCCAGTGTACCCGGCTCGGAGCCAAGCAACTGTTCGGCCACCGACTCGCCATTGACGAACAGGCGCTTGTCAGCAGTGTAGCGGACCGTGTCGCCCGGCAGGCCGACAACACGCTTGATGTAGTTGACGTTCGGGTCGCTCGGGAAGCGGAACACCATGACATCGCCGCGTTGCGGATCACCAACTTCGATGACTTTCTTGTCGATCACCGGCAGGCGAATCCCGTAGGAGAACTTGTTCACCAGGATGAAATCGCCCACGTCCAGGGTCGGCTTCATCGAGCCGGACGGGATCTGGAACGGTTCCACCAGGAACGAGCGCAACACCAGCACGATGAACAGCACCGGAAAGAACGACTTGCCGTATTCGACCAGCAGCGGTTCCTTGTTGAGCTTTTCGACCACCACACCATCAGGCTGGCTGACGCTGCCCTGATAAGAGGCGATGGCCGCCCGGCGCCGAGGCGCCAGGAACAACAGATCAAGCAACGCCAACAGGCCGCAGACAAACACGGCGATAACCAGCAACAGCGGGAAATTTAGCGACATAGGACCTAACTATCCAACCTGAGCACCGCAAGGAAGGCTTCCTGTGGAATTTCCACGTTACCGACCTGCTTCATGCGTTTTTTACCGGCCTTCTGCTTTTCCAACAGCTTGCGCTTACGGCTGACGTCGCCACCGTAGCATTTGGCCAATACGTTCTTTCTGAGCGCCTTGACGGTTGTACGCGCCACAATCTGCCCGCCAATGGCGGCCTGGATTGCCACATCGAACATCTGCCGCGGAATCAGTTCCTTCATCTTCTCGGTCAATGCACGACCTTTGTAGTGCGCGTTGTCACGGTGCACGATCAAGGCCAGGGCGTCGACTTTCTCACCGTTGATCAGCACATCCAGCTTCACCAGATTAGCCGATTGGTAACGATCGAAATGATAGTCCAGCGAAGCATAGCCGCGACTGGTGGATTTGAGGCGGTCGAAGAAGTCCAGCACCACTTCGTTCATCGGCAGGTCGTAGGTCACCTGGACCTGCGTGCCAAGGAACAGCATGTCGTGCTGCACGCCGCGCTTCTCGATGCACAGGGTAATGACGTTACCCAGGTGCTCCTGAGGCACAAGGATGTTGGCCCGCACGATCGGCTCGCGCATGTCCTCGATGGCCGACAGGTCCGGCAGCTTGGACGGGTTGTCGACGTAGATGGTTTCGCCGCTCTTGAGCAACAGCTCGAAAATAACCGTCGGCGCCGTGGTGATCAGGTCCAGGTCGTACTCGCGCTCCAGGCGCTCCTGGATGATTTCCATGTGCAACATGCCCAGGAACCCGCAACGGAAGCCGAAGCCCAGGGCGTCGGAGCTTTCCGGGGTGTATTGCAGGGACGAGTCGTTCAGGGTCAGCTTTTGCAGGGCTTCGCGGAAATCCTCGAAGTCGTCGGAGCTGACCGGGAAAAGGCCGGCATAGACCTGCGGCTGGATGCGTTTGAAACCTGGCAGCACATCGACGTCGGGGGTGGTGCTCAAGGTCAGGGTGTCGCCGACCGGCGCCCCATGGATGTCCTTGATGCCGGCGATGATGAAGCCCACTTCACCGGCCTTCAGGTCTACGGTGGCAGTGTGTTTCGGGTTGAATACACCGACGCTGTCCACCAGGTGGATCTTGCCGGTGGACTTGACCAGGATCTTGTCGCCCTTCTTCACGCGGCCATGGCGCACGCGAACCAGGGAGACCACGCCCAGGTAGTTGTCGAACCAGGAGTCGATGATCAACGCTTGCAGCGGATCTTCGATGTTGCCGGTCGGCGCGGGAATGGTATGCACCAGGCGCTCGAGCACTTCGTCCACGCCCAGGCCGGTCTTGGCGCTGCAGGTGACCGCGTCGGTGGCATCGATGCCGATGATTTTCTCGATTTCTTCCTTCACGCGGTCCGGATCGGCCTGGGGCAGGTCGATCTTGTTCAGTACCGGCATGACTTCCAGGCCCTGCTCGATGGCCGTGTAGCAGTTGGCAACCGACTGGGCCTCGACGCCCTGGCCAGCATCGACCACCAGCAGCGCACCTTCACAGGCCGCCAACGACCGGCTGACTTCATAGGTGAAGTCGACGTGGCCCGGGGTATCGATGAAGTTCAGCTGATAGGTGATGCCGTCGCGGGCCTTGTAGTAGAGGGTAACGCTGTGGGCCTTGATGGTGATCCCGCGCTCACGCTCCAAGTCCATGGAGTCCAGGACCTGGGCTTCCATTTCGCGCTCGGCCAGGCCGCCGCACATCTGGATGAAGCGATCGGCCAGCGTCGACTTGCCATGGTCAATGTGGGCGATGATGGAGAAATTGCGGATATGACTCAAATCACTCACGGATCAACACTCAAAAAGGCTGCAGGCATAGCCCGCCGAAAAATAGCCGGGAATTGTACCTGATACACCGCGCAAGTGGGAGCAAAGCTTGCTCGCGAAACAGTCACCTCGCTCTATGAAAGACCACAGGGCCTTCATCGCGGGCAAGCCTTGCTCCCACAGCCCTCTCGCTACACGAGCAATCAACCGGCCCGACGCAACAGCCAGAACCCGGCCAACGCGCAGACACCGGCCGGCACCAGCACCGCAAACAGCGGCGAGAAGCCGAACACCAGGCTCGACGGCCCCAGCAGGTCCTGGGCGATACGGAAAGTGAAGCCCACCAGCACGCCGGTAAACACCCGCTGGCCGAGGGTCACCGAACGCAGCGGGCCAAAGATGAAGGAAATCGCCATCAGTACCAGGGCCGCAGTGACCAACGGTTGCAACACCTTGACCCAAAAAGCCAGCCAGTAGCGGCCGTTATTCAGGCCCTGGTCCGCCAGGTAGTGGATATAACTCCACAAGCCGGTAATCGACAGGGATTCAGGTGCCATCACCACGGTACTGAGCAACTGCGGGCTGATCGACACATCCCAACGCTCCTGCGGGGCGGCGACCACCTCGGTGCGCTTGTCATGGAACACGGTGGTGGTGACATCATTCAGTTGCCAGTGATCCTCGGCGAATTTGGCGCGCTTGGCGAAGCTCGACGACAGCATGTGTCGCTGCTCGTCGAAGCGATAGCGGGTCACGCCATACAGAATGCCGTTGGGCTGGACCGAGTTGATGTGGATGAACTCGTCGCCCTGGCGGTGCCACAAGCCGTGCTTGGCGCTTTGCGCATCACCGCCGCCCTGGGCCAGGGAACGGTTGGCCTGGGCAGTATTCTCGGTGGCCGGGGCGATGTATTCGCCAACCAACACACCCACCAGCATCAACACCAGCATCGGCTTCATCACCGCCCAGACGATCCGACCAATGGACACGCCGGCGGCGCGCATGATGGTCAGTTCACTGTTGCTGGCCAGGCTGCCCAGGCCGATCAGGCAACCAATCAGCGCGGCCATCGGCAGCATGTCATACAAGCGCCGCGGCGCCGTCAGCAGCACGTAGCTCGCCACGTCCACCAAGGTATAGGTGTCGCTGACGTCGCCCATTTCATCGATGAAGGCGAACAGGGTCGCCAGGCCAAGGATGATCCCCAGCACTGCAAGGATCGCCATGAACACACTGCTGCCGATGTAGCGATCGAGCTTAACCACGGGCCACCTCCAGCGCGCTGCGGCGACTGGCCAGCTTCAGGCGTAGCGGCTCCCAGTAGAGCAACCCCAGGCCGATGGCCAGGAAGATCGAGTGCACCCACCACAAGCCCAGGGCTGGCGGGATCTTGCCTTTCTCCAACGCACCGCGGGCGGAAATCAGGATGGTCAGGTAAGCCATATAGAGAAGAATCGCCGGCAGCAGCTTGAGGAAACGCCCCTGGCGCGGATTGACCCGCGCCAGCGGGACCGCCATAAGGGTCACGATGAACACCAGCAGCGGCAAGGACAGGCGCCATTGCAGCTCGGTACGGGCACGGATGTCTTTGTTGCCCAGCAGGCTGGCGGTGGACATCGCGTCGCGGTCGGTGACTTCGTCGCTGACCTCGGGCTTGGGCAACAGCACGCCATAGGTGTCGTACTTGATGGCCCGGTAATCGGCCTGCCCCGGCTTGCCGTCATAGCGATAGCCGTTTTCCAGGATCAGGTAGCGGTTGCCGTCGGGGTTGATTTCCTGCCGGCCCTTCTCGGCCACCAGCACGGAAATGCCACGGTCTTTCTTGGTATCCGAAGACAGGTTCTTTTGTGTAATGAAGACACCGCCCAGGTCGACCCGGTCCTCCGAGAGCTGTTCGGTGTAGGTCACGCGCGTACCGTCGCGCAGGGCCTGGAAACGCCCCGGCACCAGGGTGTCGAACTCGGTCATGGCGTCCTGCTGGTTGATCAGCAGTTGAAACTGGTTGGCGCCCTGGGGGGCCAGGCTCAGGCTCAGCCAGGCCACCACCAGCGCCACCAACGTGGCCGGGAACAGCGTCATGCGAAACAGGCGCTGCTGGCTCATGCCGGTGGCCGACAGCACGGTCATTTCGCTGTCCAGGTACAAGCGCCCGTAGGCCAGCAGGATGCCGAGGAACAACCCCAGCGGCAGGATCAATTGCAAGAAGCCCGGCAGGCGGAACCCCATGATCAGGAACAGCGAGCCCGGGTCCAGGGCACCGGAGGCTGCCTGGGCAAGGTATTTGATGAAGCGCCCGCTCATGATGATGACCAGCAGCACGGCGCTGACCGCGCTCAGGGTCAGCAGGACTTCGCGGGATAAATAACGGAAGACGATCAAACCAGACACTCCAGGATTGTCAGGCTAAGGCGGCCAAACAAGAAACGTATCGAGCCAGCTCATGCCGCGAGCCGCCAAAAAAAGAGCCGCATTATCCTGTGATTGGAGGCGCCTGTCACTGCGCACGCTTTAAGCAGAGGCTCCACAGTCAAAAGTTAACGGCTCCCAGGGTTGTCAGGCTCGGCCGCCGGGGTTCAAACTGCGGCCCTTGTCGCCGGCAAGTCCCGGCGCTTCTCTTATATAGAAGACAGCTGCTCAGCGCGCCACTGTCTCGGCGCCTGGCCTCTTGACCATTGACTCAGGGATCCGGACATGGAACTGGTTGTAAAAAGCGTCAGCCCAGAAACGTTGAAAACCGCCACACTGGTAGTCGCCGTCGGTGAAAACCGCAAGCTCGGCGTGGTCGCCACCCAGCTCGACACCCTGAGCGGCGGCGCCATCAGCGCCGTGCTCAAGCGCGGTGACCTGGCCGGCAAGGTCGGCCAGAGCCTGTTGCTGCACAGCCTGCCCAACCTCAAGGCCGAGCGCGTGCTGCTGGTGGGCGTGGGCAAGGACGCTGAACTGGGCGATCGTCCGTTCCGTAAAATCATTGCCGGCGTGCTGGGCACACTCAAGGGCCTTGGCGGCGCTGAGGCCGCCCTGGCGTTGGACGAGCTGGTGATCAAGGGCCGCGACAGCTACGGCAAGAACCGCCTGCTGGCCGAAACCCTGGTGGACGGCGAATACCAGTTCGACCAGTTCAAGAGCCAGAAAGCCGAACCCCGCGCCCTGAAAAAAATCACCGTGCTGACCATCAAGGCCGCCCAGGCTGAAGTCCAGCGTGCCGTGACCCACGCCACCGCGATTGCCAACGGCATGGCGTTCACCCGCGACCTGGGCAACCTGCCGCCGAACATATGCCACCCGACGTTCCTCGGCGAACAAGCCAAGGCACTGGGCAAGGAATTCAAGGGCCTGAAGGTCGAAGTCTTCGACGAGAAGAAGATCAAGGACCTGGGCATGGGTTCGTTCTACTCCGTCGGCCAGGGCAGCGCCCAGCCGCCGCGCCTGATCGTGATGCAATACAACGGCGGCAAGAAATCCGAGAAGCCGTACGCACTGGTCGGCAAGGGCATCACCTTCGACACCGGCGGCATCAGCCTCAAGCCGGGCGCTGGCATGGATGAGATGAAGTACGACATGGGCGGCGCCGCGAGCGTGTTCGGCACCCTGCGTGCCGTGCTCGAACTGCAACTGCCGATCAACCTGGTGTGCATCCTGGCCTGCGCCGAGAACATGCCCAGCGGCACGGCCTCGCGTCCGGGCGACATCGTCACCACCATGAGCGGCCAGACCGTGGAAATCCTCAACACCGACGCCGAAGGCCGCCTGGTGCTGTGTGACGCCCTCACCTACTCCGAGCGCTTCAAGCCGCAAGCGGTGATCGACATCGCGACCCTGACCGGCGCCTGCATCGTCGCCCTCGGTTCCCACACCTCGGGCCTGCTGGGCAACAACGACGAACTGATCGGCCAACTGCTCAGCGCCGGCCAACAGGCCGACGACCGCGCCTGGCAGTTGCCACTGTTCGACGAGTACCAGGAGCAACTGGACAGCCCGTTCGCCGACATCGCCAACATCGGCGGCCCGAAAGCCGGGACCATCACCGCGGCCTGCTTCCTGTCGCGCTTTACCAAGAACCTGAACTGGGCGCACCTGGACATCGCCGGCACGGCGTGGACCAGCGGCGGCAAGGACAAGGGTGCCACCGGTCGTCCGGTGCCCCTGCTGACCCAGTACCTGCTGGACCGCGCCAAGGCCTGACACCAATGACCGCCACTGGCGTCGCCGTCGGGCGGCGTCATCGGCGGCTCAGGAACCGCAATGACCAAAGTCGATTTCTATATCCTGCCCAGCGCCGATCCGTCGGCGCGGCTGGATTTCGCCTGCAAGCTCGTTGAAAAGGCCTGGCGCATGGGGCACCGCATCTACCTGCATTGCAGCGATGCCGCCCAGCGCGAGGACCTGGACGCACGCCTGTGGGCTTTCAAGGGCGAGAGCTTCGTGCCCCACGGCCCGGCCGAAAACGAACCCGAGGGGTTGATCGTGCTGGGGCTGGGGGATGACTGCGGCCAGCACCAGGACCTGCTGGTCAACCTCGACCTGAAAGTACCGGCCTTTGCCCAGCGCTTCGCCCGTGTGGCGGAAGTGGTGGTGGAAGACCCGGCCATCCGACAAGCCGCGCGGGAGAGTTTCCGTTTCTACCGCGAACAGGGCTATCCTCTGCAAGACCACCGTTTACAGCGACTCTGAGCCCTACGATGGACACTCCAAAACCGCCACAAAAGCCTGCGCACCTGCTGGATGACCTCGAGTCGATCCGCCAACTGCTCGGCGACGACAACCTGCAACCGCCGCTGCTGACCGACACGGTCGTGCACGAGCCGGTGCATGACGAACAGATCCCCCTGCTGTTCGACCCGATCAACGGCCAGCCCGAACCCAAGCCGGCTGCCAAGACCGAAACCAAGGGCCCCGACGCCCTGCTGCACCTGGACCGCGAATTGCGCGCTGCCGCGCAGTTGATCATGCAAGACGTCATCGACGACTTCGCCCCGCACATCGAGACCGAGATCAAGCGTCGGCTGGATGCGCGGATGGAGCGGTTGCTCAGCCAGTACGAATAGCGTCCCCTCCCTCATGGTGAACATCCTGTGGGAGCGAGCCTGCTCGCGATAGCGGTCTGTCAATCAACATGGATGTTGAATGTGATGGCCTCATCGCGAGCAGGCTCGCTCCCACAGGGTTCAACTGTACCTGCATTCAGCTTGCTGCATGTGGCTTGCACCAGCCCCGCCCGCTATACTTCCCGGCTTTTCCTGAATAAATGCCAATAGGGTCCCGCCGCGCATGGATAAGACCTACCAGCCGCACGCCATTGAAACTTCCTGGTACAACACCTGGGAGTCCGAGAATTATTTCGCTCCGCAAGGCGCGGGCGATTCCTACACCATCATGATCCCGCCGCCGAACGTCACCGGCAGCCTGCACATGGGCCACGGTTTCAACAACGCGATCATGGACGCACTGATCCGTTTCCGGCGCATGCAAGGTCGCAACACCTTGTGGCAGCCGGGCACCGACCACGCCGGTATCGCCACGCAGATGCTGGTGGAGCGCCGCCTCGAAGCCCAGGGCCAGAATCGCCATGACCTGGGTCGCGAAAAATTCCTCGAGAAAGTCTGGGAATGGAAAGACGAGTCCGGTGGCAACATCAGCCGCCAGATCCGTCGCCTCGGCTCGTCCGTGGACTGGAGCCGCGAGCGCTTCACCATGGACGACGGTCTCTCGGAAGCGGTGAAGGAAGCCTTCGTGCGCCTGCATGAAGACGGGCTGATCTATCGCGGCAAGCGCCTGGTCAACTGGGACACCAAGTTGCACACGGCCATTTCCGACCTCGAAGTGGAGAACCACGACGAGAAAGGTTTCCTGTGGAACCTGAAGTACCCGCTGGCCGACGGCGCCAAGACCGCCGAAGGCAAGGACTACCTGATCGTCGCCACCACGCGCCCGGAAACCATGCTGGGCGACTCCGCCGTGGCGGTGAACCCGAACGATGAACGCTACCAGGCGCTGATCGGCAAGTTTGTTGAACTGCCGCTGGTTGGCCGTCGCATCCCGATCATCGGCGACGACTACTGCGACCCTGAATTCGGCACCGGCTGCGTGAAAATCACCCCGGCCCACGATTTCAACGACTACGAAGTCGGCAAGCGCCACAACCTGCCGCTGCTGAACATCTTCGACAAGAACGCCCACGTATTGCCGGCAGCCCAGGCATTCAACCTCGACGGCACGCTGAACGAAAGCGTCGACGGCCAGATCCCGGCCGAATACGCCGGCCTGGACCGCTTCGAAGCACGCAAGCAGATCGTCGCGGCATTCGATGCCGCCGACCTGTTGGTCAGCGTCGACGATCACGCCCTGAAAGTCCCGAAAGGCGACCGCTCCGGTACCATCATCGAGCCGTGGTTGACCGACCAGTGGTACGTGTCCACCAAGCCGCTGGCCGAGCCTGCGATTGCCGCCGTGGAAGACGGCCGCATCCAGTTCGTGCCCAAGCAATACGAAAACATGTACTTCTCGTGGATGCGCGACATCCAGGATTGGTGCATCAGCCGTCAACTGTGGTGGGGCCATCGCATCCCGGCCTGGTACGACGAGTCGGGCAAGGTCTATGTCGGCCGCGATGAAGCCGAAGTCCGCGCCAAGCACAACCTCGGCCCGGACGTGGCGCTGCAACAGGACAACGACGTCCTCGACACCTGGTTCAGCTCGGGCCTGTGGACCTTCTCCACCCTGGGCTGGCCGCAGCAGACCGAGTTCCTGAAGAAATTCCACTCCACCGACGTGCTGGTCACCGGCTTCGACATCATTTTCTTCTGGGTCGCCCGGATGATCATGTTGACCATGCACCTGGTGAAGAACGAGGACGGCACGCCGCAAGTGCCGTTCAAGACCGTCTACGTCCACGGCCTGGTGCGCGACGGCCAGGGCCAGAAGATGTCCAAGTCCAAGGGCAACGTCCTCGACCCGCTGGACATCATCGACGGCATCGACCTGGAAACCCTGGTGCAGAAACGCACCTCCGGCCTGATGCAGCCGAAACTGGCGAAGAAAATCGAGAAAGCCACCCGCGAAGAATTCGCCGAGGGCATCGCCAGCTACGGCACCGACGCCCTGCGCTTCACCTTCTGCTCGCTGGCGTCCACCGGTCGCGACATCAAGTTCGACATGGGCCGCGTCGAAGGCTATCGCAACTTCTGCAACAAGATCTGGAACGCCGCGCGCTACGTGCTGGACAAAGGCGAAGATTGCGGCCAGAACGGTGAAGCGTTTGAACTGACCCTGGCCGATCGCTGGATCATTTCGCAGCTGCAACGCACCGAAGCCGAAGTGACCCGCCAGTTGGACCAGTTCCGTTTCGACCTGGCCGCGCAAGCCTTGTACGAGTTCATCTGGAACCAGTATTGCGACTGGTACCTGGAGCTGTCCAAGCCTGTGCTGTGGGACGAAAACGCACCGGTCGAACGCCAGCGCGGCACCCGTCGCACCTTGGTGCGCGTGCTGGAAGTGGCCCTGCGCCTGGCGCATCCGTTCATGCCGTTTATCACCGAGGAAATCTGGCAGCGCGTCGCACCGCTGGCAGGCGCCCAAGGCAAGACGATCATGCTGCAACCGTGGCCGGTGGCCAACGAGACCCGCATCGATCCAGCGGCCGAAGACGACATCGAGTGGCTCAAGACCTTCATGCTCGGCCTGCGTAATATCCGTGCCGAAATGAACATCGGCCCGGGCAAGCCACTGGCCTTGTTCCTGAAGAACGCCAGCGCCGAAGACCTGCGCCGCCTCAACGAAAACGAGGCGCTGCTCAAGAAGCTGGCGAAGCTTGAATCGGTGACGGTCCTGGCAGCCGGCGAAGAAGCACCACTGTCGGCCACCGCCCTGGTTGGCGAGATGGAAGTTCTGGTGCCGATGGCCGGCCTGATCGACAAGGCCGCCGAACTGGCGCGCCTGGACAAGGAAATCCTGCGCCTCAAAGGCGAAGTGCAGCGGGTCGGCGGCAAGCTGTCCAACGCCGGCTTCGTCGACAAGGCGCCGGCCGAAGTCATCGAGAAGGAACGGGCCAAACTGGCCGAGGCTGAACAGGCCTTGGGCAAGCTGGCCGAGCAGCATGCGCGGATTGCCAGCCTGTAACGGCGGTTCGCAATGAAAAGGGAGGTCCTATTGGACCTCCTTTTTTATGCCTGTCACTTTCCTTCCAGGTATCGCCCCCCCCTGTGGGAGCGGGCTTGCTCGCGAAAGCGGCGGGTCAGCTTGCATCAACATTGGATGTGTCGCCGTCATCGCGAGCAAGCTCGCTCCCACAATTTGGTCCGCGCTACCATCAAGACCGGGCTGGATGTGGGACAATGCCCGCCACTTTTTGAGCCATCCCCGAATCGACCCGCCCATGACCGCCCCCCGCACACCCAAACCAGCCCGCCAGAAGCCCAAGCCCGCCACCGAGGCCAAAGCCGTGGCACCGCGTGAGAAGGCCAGCCTGCATCCGCGCAACCGCCACCAGGGTCGCTATGATTTCCCGGCGTTGATCAAAAGCACTCCGGAACTGGCCAAGTTCGTGATCATCAACCCCTACGGCAAGGAAAGCATCGACTTTGCCAGCCCCGACGCCGTGCGGGTGTTCAACCGGGCGTTGCTCAAAGCTTTCTATGGCATCGCCCACTGGGATATCCCGGCCGACTACCTGTGCCCGCCGGTGCCGGGTCGGGCGGACTATGTGCACTTTCTCGCCGATTTGCTCGCCAGCCACAACGAAGGTGAAATCCCCCGCGGGGCGGCGGTCAAGGTGCTGGACATCGGCACCGGCGCCAATTGCGTCTATCCGTTGATCGGCCACAGCGACTACCGCTGGCACTTCCTCGGTTCGGAGATCGACCCGACGGCCATCGCCTCGGCCAAGGCCATCGTCCAGTCCAATGGCTTGAACAAAGCCATCCAGTTGCGCCAGCAAGCCAACCGCAAGCAGATCCTCCTGGGCCTGTTGGAGGATGGCGAACGGTTCGACCTGACGATGTGCAACCCGCCGTTCCACGCCTCCCTGGAGGAAGCGACCAAGGGCAGCCAGCGCAAGTGGCGGGCATTGGGCAAGGCCGATCCGAAGCGCAAGCTGCCGGTGCTGAATTTTGGCGGTCAGGCTGCGGAGTTGTGGTGCGAGGGCGGGGAAGCCCGGTTCGTGACGCAACTGATCGGCGAGAGCGCGCAGTTGGCCGGGCAAGTGCTGTGGTTCAGCACCCTGGTGTCGAAGGCGTCGAACCTGCCGGCGATTCAAACCGCACTGAAAAAGGCCGGGGCGCTGCACAGCCAGGTGGTGGAGATGTCCCAGGGCCAGAAGCAGAGTCGTTTCGTGGCCTGGACCTTCCAGACCGAAGCGCAGCAACAAGCCTGGCGCCAGTCGCGTTGGGTTCGCAAGGATTAGAAAGACGCTGCTCTACTGTAGGAGCTGCCGAGCGAAGCGAGGCTGCGATCTTTTGATCTTTCACTTGAGATTCAACTGCCAGGGGAAAGATCGCAGCCTCGCTTCACTCGGCAGCTCCTACAGGTGGTTTCCAAGGCAACAAAAAACCGTGCCCGGATCGCTCCGAGGCACGGTTTTTTTTACTGCGGTCTTACTTGTTGACCGCGTCGGTCAGGCCTTTGGCCACAACCAGCTTGATCACTTTCTTGGCAGCGATTTCGATGGCAGCGCCAGTCGAAGGGTTACGGCCGGTACGGGCAGGACGCTCGGAGACTTTCAGCTTGCCAACACCTGGCAGAGTGATTTCGCCGCCATTTTCCAGCTGATCAGCCACGATTTGGCCCAGTTGGTCCAGCAGAGCACGCACAGTAGCTTTTGGTGCGTCTACAGCTTCAGACAAATCGCCGATCAGTTGGTCTTTAGTAAGAGCCATGTAGTGTTCCTTCCCTATCAAATTCATATGGATTGCAGAGTGCAGTGTCAGCCATCGAGCCCGATCTCTCTTGATCAGGCACCCTCGGCAATCACCGCGACGGATCGGGGTAATAGATGCCGAAAACCGGGTTTGGTTCGACCTGACAGATGCTGAATGCACGCTTAACGCAGTGACTTCGCGTAAGACCGGGCAAAACTAGCACAACGCCTCTGAAATATCCGCCTCTAGCTACCCATTTGGTCAGCTTTCTTGCGCTAAAACGTTAAAAAAATGCATATAGGGTGTCGGACGGGTCTGAAAGGGCCTTTGCCGGGTTCCAAAACCAGTGATTGCGGTACACTGGGCCCTTTTTCGGGGAGCACGCCCTCCTCTCTTTCCACAGCCGAGAAATCCATGCCGATCCGTCATTGCATCGTCCACCTGATCGACAAAAAACCCGACGGCACCCCTGCTGTGCTCCATGCCCGCGACTCCGAACTGGCAGAGTCCTCGGCCATCGAGAACATGCTCGCCGACCTCAACGAAAGCTATAACGCCAAGCAAGGCAAGGCCTGGGGCTTTTTCCATGCCGAGTCGGGGGCGCATCCGTTCAGCGGCTGGCTGAAGGAGTACCTGGACGGCGGCAAGGACTTCACCGCGTTCAGTCGCGTGGCGGTGGAACACCTGCAAAAGCTGATGGAAGAGTCCAACCTGTCGGTGGGCGGCCACGTGCTGTTCGCGCATTACCAGCAAGGCATGACCGACTACCTGGCCATCGCCCTGCTGCACCACAGCGAAGGCGTGGCGGTGACCGATGAGCTGGACGTGACCCCGTCCCGTCACCTGGACCTGGGCCAGTTGCACCTGGCGGCGCGGATCAACGTGTCGGAATGGCAGAACAACAAGCAATCGAAGCAGTACATCTCGTTCATCAAGGGCAAGAACGGCAAGAAGGTCTCGGAATACTTCCGTGACTTCATCGGCTGCCAGGAAGGTGTCGACGGCCCCGGCGAGACCCGCACCCTGCTCAAGGCCTTCAGTGACTTCGTCGAAAGCGAAGACCTGCCGGAAGACGATGCCCGGGAAAAGACCAAGACTCTGGTCGACTACGCCAGCAGCCAGGCCAAGCTCGGCGAGCCGATGGGCCTGGAAGAACTGTCCGAGCTGATCGACGAGGATCGCCCGAAAGCCTTCTACGATCACATCCGCAACAAGGACTACGGGTTGTCGCCGGAAATCCCGGCGGATAAACGCACCCTCAACCAGTTCCGCCGCTTCACCGGCCGCGCCGAGGGCTTGTCCATCAGCTTCGAAGCGCACTTGCTGGGTTCCAAGATCGAGTATGACGAAGAGGCTGGGACGCTGATCATCAAGGGGTTGCCGACTTCGCTGACTGATCAGCTCAAGCGCCGCAACTGATGCTCGGCAGAGTGCGAGTTCGATAGGGTGCTGTCCGCGATATAGATTTGAGGGCCTCATCGCGAGCTTTGTGGGAGCAAAGCTTGCTCGCGATCCAGGCGCTGCGGTACTCAAGAGACCGCGGCGCGTTCATCGCGAGCAAGCCTTGCTCCCACCAAGCTCGCTCCCACAAGGTCATTCGTTGTTCATCGAGCCTCGATCCGGAAGCCAAACCGCGGAAAGTGCACATGCACCACCCCGCCCCGCTCGTCTTCGCGACGCAGAATCAACTCTTCGCTCCCGGCAAACACCAACTCCCCGGCCACCGGATCGACGCCATAGTCGGTCGCGGCGATGGTCACCTGCTGCCCTGCCGTGAACCCGTTCGGCTCATCGAATGCCTCATCCGGCAGCGCTGCCGGTGTAGCGTTGTGGGCAACCTCCAAGGCTTCTTCGGAACTCATCCCGTTCGGCGCACCATGGCCGAAACCCAACACCCGCGCCAACCAGGCCGAGACAGCCGGATACGCATCCACCAGCGACGAGGTCACCGGAGTGCCCTTGAGGAACCACAGCGGATGGGCCATGGCGAAGTCGGCAATCGACGGATCACCCAACAGGAAATCACCCTCCTCGCGCTGCAACTGTTGCTCCAGCCGGGCCATGATCGTTGGCCATTGGTGCTTGGCCTGCTCGGCAGCCAAACGCGTAGTCGTGCCGCCACTGAACAGCCCGGCACGATCGCTGATGAACGCCTTGATCGCTTCGGGCGATAGCTTGGCGAACCGCACCGCCACCGATTCAGGCTGGAACACCAGGCTCACCGCATGCTGGAACACCACCGAATCGGCCCAGGCGGCAAAGGACGCGGCCAGCATTTCCCGGCCTTCGGGGAACAGGGCCGGCGAGGCTTTTTCCTGCTCCAGCCGGCGGGCCATCAGCGACGTATCGCAATAGATATCCGCGCCGATCTGCAATACCGGGGTCTTGCGATAGCCGCCCGTCAGTGCCGTCAGGTCAGGCTTGGGCATCATCGGCGGGATGCTCACCGAACGCCAGGACAGGCCCTTGAAGCCCAGCAACAGCCGGGCTTTTTCCGCGAAAGGAGACGTTGGGTAATGATGAAGGATCAGCTCTGACATGAGATTAGCCACTGCAGGAATGATGTCTTGCAGCTTAGCGCGCCTGAGCGGGTCAGCCTACCGGCCTGATAGAGGCCTATCAGCCCGGCTGATGAAGCGACAGCGCACTGGCCACCAGGCATTCCTTGGCGCTTTTCTTGAGCTTTTTGATCAGCCGCTCCTGGCGCAGGGCCTCGCCCTTGTTGTGACAAGCCTCGGTATACACCAGGGCCACTGCCGGGCTGGAAAGGAAGAAGCGCGCGCCCTTGCCGCTTTGATGCTTGGCAAAGCGCCGCACCGGGTCATCACTGATGCCGCAGTACAGCGAGCCGTTGGCGGCCCGCACCAGATAGACGAACCAGGGTTTGTCCGCTTCGGTGGGGCCTTGTGCAGGCAGATCGGGAGAGGGGGCAGCAGTCGTCACAAGATGTTCAACAGATCGGCAAAGACAAGCCGCGATCTTATCAGCGACTGGCCTGGAACGCCCGCAAGCCCTTGATGGCCTGGGCCCTGACGGCGTTGCGCACCAGCGGCGTCCAGCCCAGCAACAGGCCCTTGGTGCCCAGCGCCTGGCGGGACCAGCGCCACAGGTCGAAGCTGTCATGGTGCTCGCAGATCTTGCCGTCGCGAAAAACGAAGCGCGCCTGAATGTCATTGATCACGATGTTGCCGGTCTGGCTGAACAGGTACGTCGCCACCCAATGAGCACCACCGGTACGCTCATCGCTGCGCACGTTATCGAAGGTCAGGGAAAAGTCCTTGGCCCGGGTCGTGAGCATGCGCCACATGTCACCGGCATCGCGCCCGCGCAGTTCGCCGAACGCCGGGTCGCTGAACAGCACGTCGTCGGTGTAGCAGGCGCTCATGGCTTCGGCATCCAGGCGCTGGAAGGCCTGATAGAAACGGGTGATCAAGGCGTTGTGGGCATCACTCATGGACAGGCTCCGAAAAACGTTTCAGTAGGCCAGCACGATAATCTGCCGCCACCGGGAAGACTATCGTCATTCGCCATGAAAATGATATCAACGAAGGTCAGTGACCCTTTCGCTGCTGACCCCGACGTACAACGCCCGGCCCGCGCCGATGCCGGCGATGATCGCCCCCAGGCCAACCAGGCCGAAGATCCAGCCCAGGGCATTCCAGCCGCCGGTCAAGTCGTGGACCACACCCACCGCGAACGGCCCCAGCGACGCCAGCGTATAGCCGAAGCCCTGGGCCATGCTGGACAGGTTGGCGGCCACGTGGGCGTCCCGCGAACGCAGCACGATCAGCGTGAGCGCCAGGCTGAATGATCCGCCCTGCCCCAGGCCCAGCAAGATCGCCCAGCCCCACAAGCCATCGAGCGAAGCGTAGAGGCAACCGAACAACCCGCCCAGGACCATGAGCATGACGATCACGATGGCCAGGCGCTGGTCCTTGCCACGTGTTGCCAACCAGGGCGCCGCGAGGGAACTGATCAACTGCACGATGACCGAACCGGACAGCACCAGCCCGGCCTGGGTCGGCGTCAGGCCGCGTCCAATCAGGATCGACGGCAGCCAGCCAAAGACGATGTAGGCCAGGGACGATTGCAACCCCATGTACAAGGTCACTTGCCAGGCCAGTGGATCACGCAGCAAGCCGCGGACCCGGTACGCCACTTGGTGGGCACCGTGTTTCTCGCCCACCTGCGGTAACCAGAACACCGCCGCCAGCAGCGCCGGGACCACCCAGAAGCCCAGGCCCAGGGCCCAGCTGTGGCCAAGGTGTTCGCTCAACGGCACCGTCGCCCCGGCCGCCATCGCCGCGCCCAGGCACAGCGCCATGGTGTAGACGCCGGTCATGGCGCCGGCCTGTTTGGCGAAGTCACGCTTGACGATGCCCGGCAACAGCACGCCGATCACACCGATACTCGCGCCGGCCAGGATGCTGCCGACAAATAGCCCGACCTGACCGAACGCACTGCGCAACACAATCGCGCCCGCCAGTGTCAGCAAGATCCCCAACACCACGCGCTCAGCACCGAAGCGCCGCGCCAGCACCGGCGCCAGCGGCGCAAACAGGCCCAGGCAAAGCACAGGCAATGTGGTCAGCAAACCGGCCTGGGCAGCCGACAGGCCTAGGCTTCTTGATACTTCGCTGAGCAACGGCGCCATGCTCGACAACGCCGGACGCAGGTTCAGCGCCACCAGGATCAAACCCAGCAGCAACAGCCAGGGGCGACGCACCAACGGAGGGCGCTGCTGGGTCTGCTCGTCATCGGCTTCGGCATCGATCAGCAATTCTTCGAGTTCGGCGGCGCGTTTGGGCGCCGTCAAAGGGGTGCGGTCAAGCGGATCGCGGGACATGGAAAGCTCTGCTTCAGGGTTCATTGATCAACTGCCGGCACAGGGCCTTGGCCTGCTCCGGGTCTTGGCGTTCGACGGCTTCGAGGATTTCGACGTGCAGGTCGAACACATGTTGATGGCGGGGAATGATGTTCAGGCTCTGGCGCAACTGTGCGCCGATGACGCTGGAAAAATAGCGATAGAGTTCGCTCAGCGCAGGGTTGTGCGCGGCGTCCACCAACAGGCGATGAAACACCAGGTCGCAGGCGATGTAGTGCTCCAGGTCGCCGTGGTAATGCTCGCCACTGGTTTTCAGCGCCTGGCGCAAGGCCAATACATCTTCATCGGTGCGCCGCAGCGCCGCCAGGCCAATGGCCTCTACTTCCAGGATGTGCCGGGTTTCCCGGGCCTGTTCCAGCGAACAGCGCGACAGCACCTTGAGGGTATCCAGCGGATCGACCACCGCCCGCACGTAGCTGCCGTCGCCCTGGCGGATCTCGATCAGTCCAGAAAACGCCAGCACGCGCATGGCTTCGCGCACGGTGTTGCGGCTGATCCCCAGCTCCGCCACCAATTCCGGCTCGGTGGGCAAGCGCTGGCCGACGGTCCATACCCCGTCACTGATACGCCGACGCAATTGCTCCAAGGCCTGATCGACCAGGGAGCGTTTCATTAATGGAGAAATATCTGACATAGAGTCCACCCTTTCATCCAATCATAGGATGAATTTTCTGACATGTTAGTCAGCTTCGCGTAGGACGGCAATTGCCTAGGGTCAATGGGACGGAAAAGGAGCGAAATTTTCGATTAGTCAATATTACCCTTTAAGGGTAATTTTAAGGACAAGGCACACCGTTCCATGGAAAAGAACACACCCCATTACGCCTTGGTGGCGATACAGGCGGATGTCAGGCGGCTTAAAGGGAAAGCTTTCACCAGCACTGCGAAGAACACTGCTCGGACGCTCGGTTTAAACGTCTCGGACATGCAGCAGGTCATCCATGGGCTTGAGCGAAAACAGTTCTACAAATCGATGACTACCTATGACGATCATCGAGTCTGGCATGACGTCTATCACGCCCATTCACACGGTCTGGAGATTTACCTGAAGGTAACGTGCCACCCCAGTGGAGGCCCACCGGTAATTTCCTTCAAGGAGAAAAACTCATGAAAAATCAGCAGTGCTTCAGCTGTGGTGCCCAGGAGGGCATGTTGCATTTCGAAGGTCGCGGCGAAACCATGAGCGTCAAGGGACTGGAACGCCGGGTCGATGACTTGTCTGGCTGGGAATGTCAGATGTGCGGCGAAGTCGAGCTCGATTCAAGCTGCTCGGATCGCTACGACCACGCAGGTGATGAGCTGGTCAACGCGGCCAGGAGAATGATTGGCGAAGAAATGAAACGCATACGTCGCAAACTGCATCTGTCGCAAAAAGAAGCGGTTTCGTTTTTGTCAGGTGGCGGGCACAACGCGTTTTCCCGCTATGAGCGCGGTGAGGTATTGCCACCAAAAGCGTTGATGCTGCTGATGCGCCTGCTTGATCGCTACCCGCATTTGCTTGCAGATGCACGAACCCTGGCTGAAGGCGCAGACTTGAGAGGATTCAAGACGACGGTGCACAAGGAGCACGAAATCCTCACGACTTCCTGAGCAGCCGAAGCAGAAAAAAATAAACCCGGACAAGTCCGGGCTTATTTCACTGCCTAAGGCCGGATCAATGCAGGATCTGGCTCAGGAACAGCTTGGTACGATCATTCTGCGGGTTATCGAAGAAGTCGTTCGGCGCAGCCTGTTCGACGATTTCACCCTTGTCCATGAAGATCACGCGGTTGGCCACGGTGCGGGCGAAGCCCATTTCGTGGGTCACGCAGAGCATGGTCATGCCGTCTTCGGCCAAGCCGATCATGGTGTCCAGCACTTCTTTCACCATTTCCGGGTCGAGGGCCGAGGTCGGCTCGTCGAACAGCATGATTTTCGGCTTCATGCACAGGGCACGGGCGATGGCCACACGCTGTTGCTGACCGCCGGAGAGCTGGCCCGGGTACTTGTGCGCCTGCTCTGGAATGCGTACGCGCTCCAGGTAATGCATGGCGATTTCCTCGGCCTTGCGCTTGGGCATCTTGCGTACCCACATCGGCGCCAGGGTGCAGTTCTGCAGGATGGTCAGGTGCGGGAACAGGTTGAAGTGCTGGAACACCATGCCGACTTCACGGCGGATCGCTTCGATCTGCTTGAGGTCGTTGGTCAGTTCCACGCCGTCGACCACGATGCGACCCTGCTGGTGCTCTTCCAGACGGTTGAGGCAGCGGATGGTGGTGGACTTGCCGGAGCCCGACGGGCCGCACAGCACGATACGCTCGCCCTGCTTGACGTTCAGGTTGATGTCTTTCAACACGTGGAACTGGCCGTACCACTTGTTGACGCCCTGCATCTGAATAATGCCTTCAGGGCTCACAGGCTGTTTGATCGCTTCACTCATAAACTACGCTCCTAACGCTTGTGGCCAGTGTCCAGCTTGCGTTCCAAATGCATGGAATAGCGGGACATACCAAAACAGAAAATCCAGAACACCAGGGCGGCGAACACATAGCCTTCAGTGGCCATGCCCAGCCATTTCGGGTCGGCGGCAGCTTGTTTCACGCTGTTGAGCAGGTCGAACAGGCCGATGATGATCACCAGGCTCGTGTCCTTGAACAACGCAATGAAGGTGTTGACGATACCCGGGATCACCAGCTTCAGGGCTTGCGGCAGAATCACCAGGCCCATGCTGCGCCAGTAACCCAGGCCCATCGCCGCGGCCGCTTCGTACTGGCCCTTGGGAATGGCTTGCAGGCCGCCGCGCACCACTTCGGCCACGTAGGCCGACTGGAACAGGATCACCCCGATCAGTGCGCGCAGCAGCTTGTCGAAGTTCATGCCTTCGGGCAAGAACAGCGGCAGCATCACCGACGACATGAACAGCACCGTGATCAACGGCACACCGCGCCAGAACTCGATGAAGGTCACGCAGACTACACGGATCGCCGGCATGTTCGAGCGCCGGCCCAGGGCCAGGACGATACCCAGCGGCAATGCGCCGACGATACCGACGGTGGCAATCACCAACGTCAGCATCAGGCCGCCCCACTGGCTGGTCGCTACGGTATCCAGACCGAAAACGCCACCGTGCAGCAGGCACCAGGCAATGATCGGGTAAAGCACCAGGAAGCTGAGGCCGTAGATCGCCTTGCGCGGGAAGCGCGAGATGAACAGCGGCGCCACACCAAGCACTGCCGCCCACACGGTCAGGTCTACGCGCCAGCGCAGGCCCGTCGGGTAATAGCCGTACATGAACTGGCCGAAACGCTGTTGGATGAACACCCAGCAGGCGCCCTCCTTGGTGCAGTCGGCCTGGGTGGTGCCGACCCAGTTGGCATCGAGGATCGCCCAACCGATGATCGGTGGAACTATCAGGTAGATCAGGTAGAACGCGAACAATGTCAGCAAGGTGTTGAGCCAGCTGGAGAACATGTTCGCGCGCATCCATGCCACCGGCCCGAACACTTTGCTCGGTGGCGGCATATCAGGTTTGAAAGTATGGGATGTCATGCGCTTTTCCTCACCGCTCGATCAGCGCAATGCGCTTGTTGTACCAGTTCATCAGCAAGGAAATGCTGATACTGATCGCCAGGTACACACTCATGGTGATCGCGATCACCTCGATGGCCTGACCGGTCTGGTTCAACACCGTGCCGGCAAACAGCGAAACCATTTCCGGGTAACCGATACCGGCGGCCAGGGACGAGTTTTTCGCCAGGTTCAGGTATTGGCTGGTCAACGGCGGGATGATCACGCGCAAGGCTTGCGGGATGATCACCTTGCGCAGGGTCGGACCGTTGCGCAGGCCCAGCGAGTGGGCCGCCTCGGTCTGGCCATGGCTCACGGACTTGATGCCCGAGCGCACGATCTCGGCGATGAACGCCGCGGTGTACACGGTCAAGGCCAGGGTCAAGGCCAGCAGCTCCGGGATCAATACCCAGCCACCGACGAAGTTGAAACCCTTGAGTTCCGGCATTTCCCAATGCACAGGCGCACCGAAGATCGCGGCGCACAGTGCCGGGATCACCAGGAACAGCGCCAGGCCCACCCAGAATTTGTGGAACGGCTCGCCGGTCGCTTCGAAACGCTTGTTGGCCCAGCGGGTCATCAGCACGATGGCGACGATCGCCAGCACGACACTGGCCACGAACGGCCAGAACCCTTCCGCTACCAGCGCCGCCGGTATGTTGAGGCCGCGACTGCTGACGAAGAAGGTGTCACCGAAATTGTGGGCAGCCCGTGGTCCCGGCATCGTCAGGAATACGGCGAAGTACCAGAACAGGATTTGCAACAGCGGTGGAATGTTACGGAAAACCTCCACATAGACGGTCGCCAGCTTGGAGATGATCCAGTTCTTCGACAAGCGTGCGACGCCGATGATGAACCCCAGGATGGTCGCCAGAATCACGCCAATGAAGGTCACCAGGAGGGTATTGAGCAAACCGATGACAAAGACGCGGGCATAGCTGTCCGCTTCGGTGTAGTCGATCAGGTGTTGGGCGATGCCGAACCCGGCGCTGCGCTCCAGA
Source organism: Pseudomonas sp. CFII68 (assembly GCF_000416195.1). NCBI lineage: Bacteria > Pseudomonadati > Pseudomonadota > Gammaproteobacteria > Pseudomonadales > Pseudomonadaceae > Pseudomonas > Pseudomonas sp. CFII68. The sequence continues at coordinate 76,038 of NZ_ATLN01000074.1, read as the reverse complement.
AAGCCGAAACCGGAAGTGATGCCCCGGTGTTCCAGGTTGGTCTGCGTGTTATCGAACAGAAACCAGCCCAGCGAAATAACCGCCACGATGGTGACGATCTGAAATACCCACGCACGCACTCGTGGATCGCTGAGGCTGAGCCTCTGCTTAGGTGCGCCGATTGAATTTTGCATGAAGTGCCCCGCAAAGAATGGAACAGAACATCACCCGGTGGTTGGCCCACCGGGTGATAGAACCATCAGCGCACTGGTGGTGCGTATTGGATGCCGCCTGCGTTCCACAGCGCGTTCAGACCGCGATCGATCTGCAGCGGGGTGTCCTTGCCGAGGTTGCGCTCGAACATTTCGCCGTAGTTGCCGACTTGCTTGACGATCTGCACGACCCAGTCCTTCGGCAGCTTCAAGTCCTTGCCGTACTCGCCGTCAGCACCGAGCATACGAGCAACGTCTGGGTTCTTGGTAGCCTTGGCTTCAGCCTCGACGTTTTTCGAAGTGATGCCGGCTTCTTCAGCATTGAGCATGGCGTAGCCGGTCCAACGCACAACGGCCAGCCACTCGTCGTCGCCATTACGCACGACCGGGCCCAGTGGCTCCTTGGAGATGGTTTCCGGCAGAACCACATAGTCCTTCGGCGACGCCAGCTTGCTGCGCTGGGCGAACAGTTGGGACTTGTCGGAGGTCAGCACGTCGCAACGGCCGGATTCCAGCGACTTGGCGCTTTCATCGGAGGTGTCGAAAGTGATCGGGGTGTACTTCAGGCCATTGGCGCGGAAGTAGTCGGACACGTTCAGCTCGGTAGTGGTACCGGCCTGGATGCAGATAGTCGCACCGTCCAGTTCCTTGGCGCTCTTGACGCCCAATTTGCTGTTAGCCAGGAAACCGATGCCGTCATAGTAGGTGATGAAGCCAGGGAACTTCAGGCCCATGCCCGCATCACGGGAGCTGGTCATGGTGGAGTTGCGCGACAGCATGTCGATTTCGCCCGACTGCAGCGCGGTGAAGCGCTCCTTGGCGTTCAACTGGCTGAACTTGACCTTGGTCGCATCGCCGAATACCGCAGCGGCAACGGCACGGCAGAAGTCAGCGTCGATGCCGACGATCTTGCCGGTCGAATCAGGCACCGAGAAACCCGGCAGGCCATCACTCACACCACATTGCACAAAACCTTTCTTCTGCACGGCATCCAGGGTTGCACCCGCCTGAGCGAACCCGCTGACACCGAGTACTGCAGCTGCAGTCACGACTGCCAGGGTGGATTTCAGTAACTTCATTCAAACCTCCAGTTTTGCTCTTGTTGTGTCGGAGCTCGAGTCCTATCGCACCCTTTTGGGGCATTGTCGACCCTTGTTGGCTTTTTTTAGGGTCAACCGACGTCTGGACCTTCGCTATGAGTCTAATAATGAGGATGTCCGTAAACAGTGGTCATGCCCATCTCTCACCAATCGGCCGAACGGGCTGTAGCCCTTCACGTTCGCGATGCCCGTAACGGCTGTTGGCGAACATTCATCACCGGATTTCTGATATCCCATGCGGCGCGGCGAACTGATAGTGTTACCGCACAGCGTAAGAATCATCACTCAGGTACACCCATAGCAAAGCCCGTACCAGACCGCTGCGCTTAGGCCATGTAAAACTCGTCAAGACAAAAACTTTCAACTTTGCGACATCTAATTAACTGAGACACCGGGAACGCACTGTAATCACGCACTGATTGAGCGCACCCGCACAGATTTGGAGCACAGCCATGACCGACCCCCTGATTCTCGAGCCCAGCAGCACTGCCGACGCGTGCGTTATCTGGCTCCACGGCCTGGGCGCCGATCGTTTTGATTTCCTGCCGGTCGCCGAAATGTTGCAGCAAAGCCTGCTCACCACACGTTTCGTTCTACCCCAGGCACCGACCCAGCCGGTAACGATCAACGGCGGCTACGCCATGCCCAGTTGGTACGACATCCGTGCCTTGAGCCCGGCGCGGGCCATTGACGAACAGCAACTCGAAGCCTCGGCACAACGGGTCATCGACCTGGTCGAAACCCAGCGAGCCAGCGGAATAGACGCCTCGCGGATTTTCCTGGCGGGCTTCTCCCAAGGCGGCGCGGTGGTCTATCACACGGCATTCGTGAAATGGCAGGGCCCGCTGGGCGGCGTGATCGCGCTGTCTACTTATGCACCGACTTTCAGCGATGAGCTGCAATTGTCAGCCAGCCAGCAACGCATTCCGGTGCTGGCGCTGCACGGGCAATACGACGAAGTGGTACTCAACCCCATGGGCCGGACCGCGAAAGAGTATTTAAAGCAGCATGGTGTCACCGTGACATGGCAAGAATACCCAATGGGCCACGAAGTGTTACCCGAGGAGATTCGCGACATCGGCACCTGGCTGGCCGAGCGGTTACGCTAAGAGGCCGATCGCCACGCCGGTCCTTTGACGATCACACTACGCCGCGCCCGTTTCTTGCATTACACTGGCCGGCGTACATTCCTTAACCAATCGATGAGATGACCGTGCTCAAAGCACTCAAGAAGATGTTCGGTAAAAGCGAGGCCGAGCAACTCGCGCCTGGTTCCACAGCGCCGACTCACGGCCCGAGCCATACCGATGCGCAACAACCGCGCCGGGCGGCACCTGTTGCACAGGCAACAAAAGAACCCGTCGCCCAGCCTGTTACGGCCCCCGCGCCCGAGAAACCACGCAACGAAGCCCCCAAGCCACGCCGCGAGCGCGCACCGAAACCGCCGGTCGTCGCCTGGAAGCTCGAGGACTTCGTCGTAGAACCCCAGGAAGGCAAGACCCGCTTCCACGACTTCAAGCTCGCCCCGGAACTGATGCATGCCATCCAGGACCTGGGGTTCCCGTATTGCACGCCGATCCAGGCGCAGGTGCTGGGCTTCACCCTCGCGGGCAAAGACGCCATCGGTCGCGCCCAGACCGGCACCGGCAAGACCGCCGCGTTTCTGATCTCCATCATCACCCAGTTGCTCCAGACCCCGCCGCCCAAGGAACGCTACATGGGCGAGCCACGGGCGCTGATCATCGCGCCGACCCGCGAGCTGGTGGTGCAGATCGCCAAGGATGCCGCCGACCTGACCAAGTACACCGGCCTGAACGTCATGACGTTCGTGGGCGGCATGGACTTCGACAAGCAGCTCAAGCATCTCGAAGCCCGCCACTGCGACATCCTGGTCGCCACCCCGGGCCGCCTGCTGGACTTCAACCAGCGCGGCGACGTGCACCTGGACATGGTCGAAGTGATGGTGCTGGACGAAGCCGACCGCATGCTCGACATGGGCTTCATCCCGCAAGTGCGCCAGATCATTCGCCAGACCCCACCGAAAAGCGAACGCCAGACCCTGCTGTTCTCCGCCACCTTCACCGAAGACGTGATGAACCTGGCCAAGCAATGGACCACCGATCCGTCCATCGTCGAGATCGAGGCGCTAAACGTCGCCAGCGAAAACGTCGAGCAGCACATCTATGCCGTGGCCGGTGCCGACAAGTACAAGCTGCTCTACAACCTGGTCAACGACAACGGTTGGGAACGGGTGATGGTGTTCGCCAACCGCAAGGATGAAGTGCGGCGTATCGAAGAACGCCTGGTGCGCGATGGCGTCAACGCGGCCCAGCTCTCGGGCGACGTGCCGCAGCACAAGCGCATCAAGACCCTCGAAGGCTTCCGCGAAGGCAAGATCCGCGTATTGGTCGCCACTGACGTGGCCGGTCGCGGCATCCACATCGACGGCATCAGTCACGTGATCAACTTCACCCTGCCGGAAGTGCCGGACGACTACGTGCACCGCATCGGCCGTACCGGTCGCGCCGGGGCCGCCGGGGTTTCAATCAGCTTCGCTGGCGAAGATGATTCCTACCAGTTGCCGTCGATCGAAACGTTGCTGGGCCGCAAGATCAGTTGCGAAATGCCCCCGACCCACCTGTTGCGACCGGTCGAGCGCAAGCGCCCTTAGCATCGAGACGGACGCAGAGCGTCCATCGAGGCGTTCCCACGCAGAGCGTGGGAACGATCAGCGCAGCCAAAACAGGCTGCGCTTTTTTTTGCCTTGGATATTGCTCGATTAAACTAAAAGTCCATAATGGACAAATTAGTTTACAAGCAGCTTCCCGGAGCCCCCCATGTCCAGCACGCCCTATGTGATGACCCAAGCCCAGGCCCGAGAACTGCTCGGGCAAATCGACGTACCGCACATCCTGCGCAAGCTGTTCCGCGACCTCGCCGCCGGGCAAGCGGTGCAGCCGCCCCAGCAACTGGTGGTGTTTCCCCAGGGCGCCGGGGACTTCATCAACTACCTCGGCGTGCTGGCTGGAGACCAGGTCTACGGAGTCAAGACCTCGCCCTATATCGTGCGCGAGCAAGGCCCGCTGGTGACCGCCTGGACCTTGCTGATGTCGATGCAGACCGGCCAGCCGCTGCTGTTGTGCGATGCCGCCGAGTTGACCACCGCCCGCACCGCTGCCACCACGGCTGTTGCCGTCGATGCCCTCGCCCCGCACAACGCCCGGCGCCTGGCGGTCATCGGCAGCGGTGCGGTGGCCCAGGCGCACGTGCAGTACGTCAAGGGCCTGCGGGACTGGCAAGGTATCAGCCTCTATTCGCCAGGTCTGAAGACCAAGTCGGCGCAAGCACTTGCCTCCATCACCGGCCTGGACCCACGCCTGCACATCGCCGACTCCCTTGAAGCCGCGCTGCATGACGCCGACGTGGTGATGCTCTGCACCTCGTCCGCCAAAGCGGTACTCGACCCGCAGACCCTGGGCAAACCGGCGCTGATCACCTCCATCAGCACCAACGCCCCACGCGCCCATGAAGTCCCCCCTCAAAGCCTCAACGACATGGACGTGTTCTGCGACTATCGTCAGACCACCCCGGGCTCGGCCGGTGAGATGCTGATTGCCGGCGAACTGCATGGCTGGGACGCGTCGCGCATTGTCGGCGATTTACCCGACCTGCTCAGCGAACGGGTGGCGCGCCCAAGCTATGGACGTCATGTGTTCTTCCGCTCCATCGGCCTGGGGCTGGAAGACGTTGCGCTGGCGAATGCGCTTTACCGGTTGCACCACCACTGACACAACTCGATTCCCTGTGGGAGCGGGCTTGCTCGCGAAAGCGGTGCGTCTGCCACATCAATGTTGAATGTGCTGCCGCCTTCGCGAGCAAGCCCGCTCCCACAGGTTCCGCGAACGTCCGGCAATGTGCTCGACAGGAGAGCTTCATGACCTCAGCAGACTTCATCATCATCGGCGGCGGCATTGCCGGTGCATCCACCGGTTACTGGCTCGCCCCCCACGGCCGGGTGATTGTGCTCGAACGCGAATCCCATCCGGCCTACCACTCCACCGGACGCTCGGCGGCGTTGTATACCGCCGCCTACGGCACCCCACAGGTGCGGGCGCTGACCCAGGCCAGCCGGGATTTTTTCGACGCCCCGCCGGCCGGTTTCTGCGAACACCCCTTGCTGACCCCACGGGGCGAAATGACCGTGGACTTCACCGGTGACCCGGCCGAGTTGAACAACCAGTACCTCAGCGCCAAGGCCACCGTGCCGCAGATGCAACTGCTCAGCGCCGACGAGGCCTGTGTGCGGCTGCCGATCCTGCGACGGGACAAGGTCCACGGGGCGATCTACGACCCCACGGCCTGCGACATTGACACCGATGCACTGCACCAAGGCTACCTGCGCGGTATTCGTCGCAGTGGCGGTGAAGTGCACACCGACAGCGAAGTGCAGCAATTGAGCCGCGATGATCAGGGGCTGTGGCAGGTGAAAACCGCCAACCAGACGTTCACCGCACCGGTTCTGATCAACGCAGCCGGCGCATGGGCCGATCACATTGCCGAAATGGCCGGCGCTCGAAAGTTGGGGTTGCAGCCCAAGCGGCGTGCCGCGTTCATTTTTGCCGGGCCCGAGGGCGTGGATATCCATGACTGGCCGATGCTGGTGAGCCTGGACGAATCCTTCTATATGAAGCCCGACGCTGGCATGTTCCTCGGCTCGCCGGCCAACGCCGACCCGGTGGAACCTCACGACGTGCAGCCCGAAGAACTCGACATTGCCATGGGCATCTACCAGATCGAAGAAGCCACCACCCTGACCATCCGCCGCCCGACCCGCACCTGGGCCGGCTTGCGCAGTTTCGTGCCCGACGGTGATTTGCTGTCCGGCTTCGATCCACAGGTGCCCGGACTGTTCTGGGTCGCGGCCCAGGGCGGCTACGGCATCCAGACCTCGCCGGCCATGGGCCAGGCCAGCGCGGCACTGGTGCGTGGTGAACCGCTGCCCGAGGCCCTGGCCCGTTTCGGCCTGAGCATCGCCATGCTGTCACCCGAGCGCCTGGGCTGAGCCACCTTGAGGTGACGCATCGCCGCGATTGCGGCACACTCCCCCGCGCCCCTGTTTCACGGGGCGCTGACGCTGCCTGGAGCCCTGTCATGACTGCCTCGCCACCCGATCCGGTGCTGGACAACTTCCGCACCATCGCCGACGCTATCGCCACGCTGTTCTACCCTCACGCCGAAGTGGTGCTGCACGACCTGCGCACCCAGAAAGTCGATTACATCGCCAATAACCTGTCCAAGCGCGAGATTGGCGATGACTCGTCCCTGGAGGACATGCTCAGCGAGGACGTCAGCGAACGTAACATCGGGCCCTACGAAAAGCTGAACTGGGACGGACAGAAGATTCGCAGCCTCAGCAGCGTACTGCGCGACGCCAACGGGCATCCGCTGGCGGTGCTGTGCATCAACCTGAATATTTCGCTGTTCGAGAATGCCAAGGCCGCATTGGATCTGTTCCTGTCGCCCGGCAAGTTGATTCCTCAGCCGGATTCACTGTTTCGCGATGACTGGCAGGAGCGAATCAACACCTTCCTGCATGCCTGGATGCGCGAGCGTCAGCTGAGCCTGAACCTGCTGACCCGCGACCACAAACGCGAGCTGGTGCTGGCGCTGCATGCCGAAGGCGCGTTCAAGGGCAAGAGCGCGTCCAACTATGTGGCCAATGTGCTGAACATGGGGCGGGCGACGGTGTACAAGCATTTGAAGGAGTTGAAGGGCTAAGATTCTTGTTGCCTGGCCTGACGCCTTCGCGAGCAAGCCCGCTCCCACAAGGGATTTGCGCTGAACACAAGATTTATGTCCGACGAAGATCCAATGTGGGAGCGGGCTTGCTCGCGAAGGCGATGTTTCAGTCGCCGTAGATATCCGACTTGAAATACTTGCCCTGGATCTTCTGATACTCCCCATTGGCCCGAATCCCATCGATGGCCTTGTTCAAGTCCGCCACCAGTTGGGTATTGCCTTTGCGCACCGCGATACCGGCGCCTTCGCCGACGTATTTGGGGTCCTTGAGCTCAGGGCCGACAAACGCGTAGCCCTTGCCACGAGGCATCGACAGGAAGTCTTCCAGCGGGATGGTGTCGGCGAAAATCGCGTCGAGGCGACCGGACGCCAGGTCCATGTAGATTTCTTCGTTGTTGCTGTAGCGCTTGACCGTCACGCCCTTGGGTTCGAAGACTTCAGTGGCGAAGCGGTCCGTGGTGGTGGCCCGTTGCACACCAACGGTCTTGCCCTTGAGGCTGGCGTACTGGTCATCGACCACCGCCCCTTCCTTCATGACCAGGCGCGATGAGGTGAAGTAGTACTTGTGGGTGAAATCCACCGACTTCTTGCGCTCTTCGGTGATGGTCATGGACGACAGCGCCAGATCGATCTTCTTCACCTTGAGCGACGGAATCAGCCCGTCGAACTCGCCTTCGATCCACTCGCACTTGACCTGCATCTGCGCGCACAGGGCATTGCCGATGTCGTAGTCGAACCCCTCGATCTTCCCTTCCGAGGTCTTGGAAGCAAACGGCGGATAAGCCGCCTCGATGCCGATGCGCAAGGTTTTCTCAGCGGCGAACAGACTGCTGGAGGCCAACAGGCTCAAGGCCAGGCCGGTGATGAGGGGAAGTTTCTTCATGATCGATCTCTCGCGGGTTGTTGTTGGTTTGGCAGAGAAAGGTGGGGCAATGACTTTATATGTACTTATAAATCCATACTGGACTTTAATGTACACATCGTCAATTGGAGAAACAGGGGAATGTGATGGGAGGCTGCTGGCCCCTTCGCGAGCAAGCCCGCTCCCACAAGGATCTGTGCCGAACACACATGCTGTGTACAACACAAATTCCCTGTGGGAGCGGGCTTGCTCGCGAAGACGGACTTATGGACTGCGAAAAAACAACAGTTTGCTTGCTGCTTACTGCTTCCAGCGATCCGCCGCCGCATGATCACTGTCCCGCCCTTCGACCCAGCGCGGGCCGTCGACGGTGTTTTCCTTCTTCCAGAACGGCGCTCGGGTCTTGAGGTAGTCCATGACAAAGGCGCAGGCGTCGAACGCCGCCTGGCGATGGGCACTGGCGGCACCGACGAAGACGATCGGCTCGCCCGGCTCCAGGGCACCGATGCGGTGCAGCACCTCCAGCTTGAGCAACGGCCAGCGCTGCTCGGCCTCGGTGGCAATCTTGCCCAGGGCTTTTTCGGTCATGCCCGGATAATGCTCCAGGAACATCCCGGACACATCGAGGCCATCATTGAAGTCACGCACGTAGCCGACAAAACTCACCACCGCCCCCACGCCGACATTAGCCGCATGCATCGCGTTGACTTCGCCCCCTGCGTCGAACGGTTCGACCTGCACACGAATCGCCATGGTTCAGCCTCCGGTCACGGTGGGGAAAAACGCCACTTCGTCGCCGTCCGTCAGCGGTTCGTCGAGCTGGCACAGATCTTCGTTGCGCGCGCACATCAGGTTTTGTTCCTTCAGCACCTCGGCACCGTCACGCTCGGCAAGCAGCACGCGCACATCGTCGACCGTGGCGAAATCACCTTCCACCTTTACCGAATCCACGCCAAGCGCTTCACGGTAACGGGCAAAGAACTTCACGTTGATTTTCATGACGCATCCGCCTGGAAATGGCCGCTCTTGCCGCCGAGTTTTTCCAGCACCCGCACGCCTTCGATGGTCATGCCACGGTCGACGGCCTTGCACATGTCGTAAATGGTCAGCGCGGCGACGCTGGCGGCGGTGAGGGCCTCCATTTCCACGCCGGTCTGCCCCGACAGTTTGCAGCGGGCAACGATGCGCACCCGGTCCTCGCCTTCGGCATTGAGCTCGACCTTGACGCTGGTGAGCAGCAGCGGGTGGCAGAGCGGAATCAGGTCGCTGGTTTTCTTGGCAGCCTGGATGCCGGCAATGCGCGCGACGGCGAACACATCGCCCTTGGGGTGACCGCCGCTGACGATCATCTGCAGCGTGTCGGGCAGCATGCGCACAAAGGCCTCGGCCGTGGCTTCACGGAACGTCACGGCCTTGTCGGTCACGTCGACCATGTTGGCGCGACCTTGGGAATCGAGATGAGTCAGCACAGGGATACTCCTGATCGGGAGTGTCGATTGTAAACCTGTGGGTCAGATTCCGGCAGGGCTGATTGTCGCACCTGCAATTTGCAAAACACCGCATTTACCTGTGGGAGCGGGCTTGCTCGCGAAGGGGGCGTGTCAGGCAGCATATATGTCAACTGATACACCGCCTTCGCGAGCAAGCCCGCTCCCACAGGGGTTATGTGTCAGGCATGAAAAACCGGGCGACCATAGGGTCGCCCGGTTTGTCTGGGGTTACAGGTGGGATTCGGCGTATTCGGCCAGGATCGAGCGCGGTACGCCCTGCAGGGTGATGTGGACCCCGTTGGGGAAGTCCTTGAAACGTTCGGTCAGGTAGGTCAGCCCGGAGCTGGTCGCGGACAGGTAAGGGGTGTCGATCTGCGCCAGGTTACCCAGGCACACCACTTTGGAACCGGCACCGGCACGGGTGATGATGGTTTTCATCTGGTGCGGGGTCAGGTTCTGGCATTCGTCGATCAGGATCAGGCTCTGCTGGAAGCTACGTCCACGAATGTAGTTGAGGGATTTGAACTGCAACGGCACTTTGCTGAGGATGTAGTCGACGCTGCCATGGGTGCTTTCGTCATCCATGTGCAAGGCTTCGAGGTTGTCGGTGATCGCCCCCAGCCATGGCTCCATTTTCTCCGCTTCGGTACCGGGCAGGAAACCGATTTCCTGGTCCAGGCCCTGCACGCTGCGGGTGGCGATGATGCGCCGGTAGCGTTTGCTGACCATGGTCTGCTCGATGGCAGCGGCCAGGGCCAGGATGGTCTTGCCGGAACCGGCGGCGCCGGACAGGTTGACCAGGTGGATATCCGGGTCGAGCAAGGCGAACAACGCCAGGCTCTGGTAGATGTCACGAGGTTTGAGACCCCAGGCTTCCTGATGCAGCAAAGGTTCCTGGTGCAAGTCGAGGATCAGCAGCTTGTCGACCTGGATTTCCTTGATCCAGCCGACGAAGCCTTGTTCGTCGATGATGAACTCGTTGATGTGCACGGCCGGCAGGTTGTCGATCAGTTGCACCTGGTGCCAGGTGCGGCCGTGGTCCTGGCGGGTCTCGACCTTGCTCACACGGTCCCAGAAGGAGCCGGTCATGTTGTGGTAGCCGTTGGGCAACAGCGAGACGTCGTCGACCAGTTGGTCGGTGCTGTAGTCCTCCGCCGCGATCCCGCAGGCGCGGGCCTTGAGGCGCATGTTGATGTCTTTGGTCACCAGCACCACGGCCTGGTCCTTGGTGCGCGCGTGCAGGTCGATCAACTGGTTGATGATGATGTTGTCGTTCAGGTGTTCAGGCAGCACCAGGTTGGGTTCGGTGCGCTTGCTCATCAGGATCGAAAGCAGGCCCTTGGGACCACTTTTGCCGCGCTGGATCGGCACGCCGAGCTCAACGTCTTCCGGGGAGGCATCACCCAGGGTCTTGTCGATCAGGCGGATCGCCTGCCGGCATTCGGCCGCAACGCTGTGGTGTCCGCTCTTGAGCTTGTCCAGCTCCTCAAGCACCGTCATCGGGATGGCAACGTGATGTTCTTCGAAGTTCAGGAGCGCGTTTGGATCGTGGATCAATACGTTGGTATCGAGTACATAGAGGATTGGCTGGTTGGAGGAAGGGCTACGTCCGTGGTCATCCATACTCGGTCACCTATGTGGGGGCCATTCGACGCAATACCGTGACAGTGCTGCGCCTCGAGGTAGCCACCGAATTCACCCGCGAGGATTCAGGTGAACTGCACACAATCTGGGTCTTGGAAGACGCCACCTGTGTTGCAGGTTTCGGCGGTCTGTCTTCTTGATACTCCAAAAACCATGACAGGAAAAAGCACTTTGACGTTTTTTTGAAGTTTATTTTTCAGAGTGACGAATAACCCTTGGCGTACTGCCATTACGCCGTTAAAGTCGGAAGTCCGGTTGTCATGAATGTGTACCGGTTTTTCCGCCTTCCCCAATGTTTCCGGGCCTTTACAGGTTTCAGCGAAACGCTTCCTGACAGTCTGCCCAACCGATCCCGCTTTGCGCCGTCTGCGTCATGAGCCAGGGCATCGCCGTTTTCACCCCATCCTGCTTGGCATTGAAATTGATCACCCCGTGGCGCCACAGCAGCATCAGGGTCAGCACTCGCTGGGCGCTTTGCTCAGGCTTGAGCCGATTGTTGCTGTCCTGGGAGTCGATGTCCCACAGCGCCACTTGCAAGCCTTGCTGGCGGAAGAACGCTTGCGCATCGCCACGACGCTGACCTTGGGGCGGACGGAACAGCGGCACGTAATTCTCTGGCAGCTTGCCCTTGACCAGCTCGACACTGCGCCGGACCGAGTCTTGCCAGTCCTGCCAATGGCTGTGGGAACGAAACTCCCAGCCCTGTACACCCACGCACTGTTGCGAATACAACGCCTGCAGGTTGTTGACCGAGCGGTCTTCCAGCCGCGCCTGGATGTCCTTGCCCAGCACGAAGAAGGTGCCGTTCATGTTCGCCTTGCGCAGGTATTCGGTCAGCCACGGGGTATTGTCCGGCACAACGTTGGCGGCGCTGTCGAAGGTCAGCAGGAACATCCGGTCGTTCATCTCCTCGCCGTTGCGCTCGTAATCGCCGAAACGTGCGATTTCGCTACTGGTTTGCGGAAAAAGCGCAGCTTTACGCAGCAGTTCATCGCGGTATTGGGTATGAAAGATCTGGCTCGGCGCGGCCCACTTGATGTAGTAGGAGTTGTCATCCAGATGGAACCTGCGCGCCTCTTCGCGCAGGGTCGCCATGTCCTCGACCAGGTAACAGAAGGAAGCGTCCTGGTCGCAGCTGCGCTGGGCAAAGTTGTAGTTGGCCAGCAACCGCTGCCACAGCCGGGCGCGAAGCGCGTCGATCGCAACCATATTGACCGTGCGCAGCCCCAAGTACTGCTTGAGCGCGATTTCGTCCATGGCATCGACGTCCAGCAGGGCCCGGGCGAACATCAGGATCTCGGCCCGCGAGGCCACGTCGAACAGCGTCGGGCTGGTGAGTTGTTCCGGCCAGGTGCTGCGATCCAGGGTGGCGACGTCGTTGGGCGCAGCAATGGCGCCCAGGCTCAACAGCCAGGCCGATAACAGAAGAGCGATACGCAAAAGGGATGTCTCCATAACGAAACCCGCGCGGCATCATAGCCGATCCTGACCCAATACCCTTATGGTCAGCGGACTTGGAGAGCAGACCTGTGGGAGCAAAGCTTGCTCGCGATGCAGGCGACAAGGTCCATCTGCAAGATTGCGTCATCGTTCATCGCGAGCAAGCTTTGCTCCCACAGACTTTGCTCCCACAGCTCCCTCGCCACAAAAGCACCACCACCGATCACCTATCACCCCAATAGCTGGAGTCCACCCGGCCAACCCCCTAGAATCGCCGCACCTTAAAGGAGACGACTTCATGCTGATGGTGATTTCCCCCGCCAAGACCCTCGATTACGAAACACCGCCGGCCACCGAGCGCTTTACCCAACCGCAGTACCTGGATCACTCCCAGGAGCTGATCGAACAGTTGCGTGAACTCTCGCCGGCACAGATCAGCGAGCTGATGCACGTCTCCGACAAGATCGGCGGCCTCAATGCCGCGCGATTCGGCAGCTGGACACCGGCATTTACCCAGGCCAACGCCAAGCAGGCGCTGCTGGCCTTCAAGGGCGACGTGTACACAGGCCTCGATGCGCAAAGTTTTGGCGACGCCGATTTCGACTACGCCCAACAGCACCTGCGCATGCTCTCTGGCCTCTATGGCCTGCTGCGCCCATTGGACCTGATGCAACCCTATCGCCTGGAAATGGGCACGAAGCTGGCCAATGCCCGGGGCAAGGACCTTTATGCCTTCTGGGGCACGCGCATCAGCGAATGGCTGAACGAAGCCCTCGCCGACCAGGGCGATGATGTGCTGCTGAACCTGGCTTCCAATGAATACTTCTCGGCGGTCAAGCGCAGCGCACTGAAAGCGCGCGTCATCGATACCGAATTCCGCGACCTGAAAAATGGCCAGTACAAAATCATCAGCTTCTACGCCAAGAAAGCCCGGGGCCTGATGAGTCGTTTCGTGATTCAGGAACGGATCAACGACCCTGCGGCACTCAGCCAATTCGATGTACAGGGCTACCGCTTCAACGCCCAACAGTCGAGCCGGGACAAACTGGTTTTCCTGCGTGATCACGCCCCCGAATAAAGCATGACCTTATACCGCCCCCTGATCGGGGGCTTCGATCATCTGCCTATTTGTCATCTTAGTTCCTCGCCCACTTCGCCAGTTTCATGGCGCCAATAAATCGCACCACCCCTGCGCTAACTTTTCTTTCACTCGACACTCGTCAGTTTTTTGCGTAGTGGCACCGATTTTTTTCATCAGTAGTGGCACAAAACTATCTACCCCTGCTAACTCCCCATTAATAAAGGCCGAAACGGTAAGTGCCATCATATTGAGGTCAGTGCCATCTTCGATAATATTTCGAAAAATTTCGAAAATCGCGATGAGCGGATCGGAACTATGTGAAATTGCATGGCTCATACCATCCGTAACGATTCTCGGCGAGCGTGTACGAGATAACTTACAAAGGACATCGAACGGATTAACCAAGTTGTCACGTCAACTTAGCGAAACGGTCGTCTAATTGGATCCACCCTTAAAAGGATGGGAGATAACGCACCATTGCTATCCCCTACAAGGCCAAGGCTGCGCCCCTATAACGTGCTCACCCGAGCACACAAGCTTCTGATTTTGTGGGCTTTTGCCAGGGATCAGAGGTGAGAGACTTTTTGCACGAGCGTTCTTGATTTACAGGGACTGGCTGCATAACAGGGCAGGTCATAACAACTAGGCCACATTGCGCACAACTTGAGTGCATTTATTTAGACACTCGGAACTTAGTATGCCTGCACACGGCACTGTGGCGCCTGCATTCCACACTTCCGAGTGCTCGATGACCGCTGAACACTATTAACTCCGGCCATTTAATGGCATGAAAACAGAGGTAAATGCGATGCGCATTAGCATATTTGGTTTGGGTTACGTCGGTGCAGTATGTGCCGGTTGCCTGTCTGCACGGGGCCATGATGTAGTTGGCGTAGATGTCGCCAAAGACAAAATCGACATGATCAACGCCGGCAAATCGCCAATCGTTGAACCGGGTCTTGGTGAGCTGTTGGCGCAAGGCATTCAAACAGGCCGACTGCGCGGCACGACCAACTTCGCCGAAGCCATTCGCGATACTGACTTGTCGATGATTTGCGTCGGTACACCGAGCAAAAAGAACGGCGACCTGGAACTGAACTACATCGAGGCCGTGTGCCGCGAGATCGGTTTTGTCCTGCGTGACAAGACCACCCGCCACACCATCGTAGTGCGCAGCACCGTATTGCCGGGCACCGTGGCAAACGTTGTCATCCCGATCCTGGAAGACTGCTCCGGCAAGAAAGCCGGCGTCGATTTCGGTGTCGCAGTAAACCCTGAGTTCCTGCGCGAAAGCACCGCGATCAAAGACTACGATCAACCGCCGATGACCGTTATTGGTGAGTTCGACACCGCCTCCGGTGACGTTCTGCAGTCGCTGTACGAAGAGCTCGATGCGCCGATCATCCGCAAGGACATCGCCGTCGCCGAGATGATCAAGTACACCTGCAACGTGTGGCATGCCACCAAGGTGACCTTCGCCAACGAGATCGGCAACATCGCCAAGGCCGTCGGCGTCGATGGTCGTGAAGTGATGGATGTGGTCTGCCAGGACAAGACTCTGAACCTGTCCCAGTACTACATGCGCCCAGGCTTTGCCTTCGGCGGCTCGTGCCTGCCCAAGGACGTTCGCGCCCTGACCTACCGCGCCGGCTCCCTGGACGTGGAAGCGCCGCTGCTCAACTCGCTGATGCGCAGCAACGAATCCCAGGTGCAGAACGCCTTCGACATCGTTTCCAGCCACGACAAGCGCAAAGTCGCCCTGCTGGGCCTGAGCTTCAAGGCAGGTACCGACGACCTGCGTGAAAGCCCGCTGGTAGAGCTGGCGGAAATGCTGATCGGCAAGGGTTTCGACCTGAAGATCTACGACAGCAACGTCGAATACGCCCGTGTCCACGGTGCGAACAAGGACTACATCGAGTCGAAGATTCCTCACGTCTCGTCCTTGCTCAACGCCGACTTCGACTCGGTGATCGACAGCTCCGACATCATCATCCTGGGCAACCGCGACGAGAAGTTCCGCGCGCTGACCGAGAACGTACCGGAAGGCAAGCAGGTCATCGACCTGGTCGGCTTCATGTCCAAGGCCACCTCCGCGAGTGGCCGGACCGAAGGCATCTGCTGGTAAGTCTGTTTGCCGGCCGGGGCACGCCCCGGCCGGCCTTTCGCCTGCCTTAACCCATCGGGCCGCCCACAAGGCCCGCCCGAGATAGAGACGGATGCAGATTATGCACAGGCTAAAGCACGGCCTGCTTCAGGCCGCCGGTTGGCTGTTTTACTTGAGTTTATTGATGGGCATCGCCATGGCGCTGCCTACGTCCACGTTCGACTCCGATTCCAAGGACTTCATCTTCCTGATCGGCGCCGTGGGCATCTGGCGTTACTCCATGGGAGCAACGCATTTCGTGCGCGGCATGATCTTCCTGTACATCGTCTACCCGCACCTGCGCCGCAAGGTACGCAAGCTGGGCAAGGCGGCGGATCCGTCCCACGTGTACCTGATGGTCACCAGCTTCCGGATCGATGCGCTGACCACCGCCCAGGTGTATGGCTCGGTGATTCGCGAGGCCATCGAATGCGGGCTGCCCACCACCGTGGTCTGCTCCATCGTGGAAATGTCCGACGAACTGCTGGTCAAGAGCCTCTGGGCCCGCATGAACCCACCAGCGCGGGTCAAGCTGGACTTCGTGCGTATCCCTGGCACCGGCAAGCGTGACGGCCTGGCCTTCGGTTTCCGCGCCATCTCCCGCCACTTGCCGGACGACCGCGCCGTGGTGGCGGTGATCGACGGCGACACCGTGCTCGCCGAAGGCGTCGTGCGCAAGACCGTGCCGTGGTTCCAGCTGTTCGGCAACGTCGGCGGCCTGACCACCAACGAGTTCTGCGAAGTGCGCGGCGGCTACATCATGAGCGAATGGCACAAACTGCGCTTCGCCCAACGGCACATCAACATGTGCTCCATGGCCTTGTCCAAGCGCGTGCTGACCATGACCGGCCGCATGTCGGTGTTCCGCGCCACCGTGGTCACCAACCCGGACTTCATCGCCGACGTGGAAAGCGACTCGCTGCAACACTGGCGCCTGGGCCGCTTCAAGTTCCTGACCGGCGATGACAAATCGAGCTGGTTCAGCCTGATGCGCCTGGGCTACGACACCTTCTACGTGCCCGATGCGGCGATCAACACCGTCGAGCATCCGCCGGAGAAGAGCTTCATCAAGGCCAGTCGCAAGCTGATGTTCCGCTGGTACGGCAACAACCTGCGGCAGAACTCCCGGGCACTTGGCCTGGGCATGAAGCGTCTGGGTCTGTTCACCTCGGTGGTGCTGTTCGACCAGCGCGTGTCGATGTGGACCTCGCTGCTGGGCCTGACCGTGGCCCTGATCGCCAGCTTCAAGTACGGCACCGCGTTCATCCTGGTGTACCTGCTGTGGATCGGCATCACGCGGTTGCTGCTGACCCTGTTGCTGTCGTGCTCCGGACACCGGATCGGCCCAGCCTACCCGGCGATTCTCTATTACAACCAGATCGTCGGTGCCCTGGTGAAGATCTACGTGTTCTTCCGCCTCGATCAACAGTCCTGGACCCGCCAGCCCACCCACCTGACCCGTGATCTCGCCAGCTTTCAACGTTGGTTCAACACTTGGTCGTCTCGGACCATGACCTTCTCCGCCGGCAGCATTTTTGTCGCCGTGCTGCTGACGATGGTCTGACCGGACTTGAATGAATTAACTAGGAAATCGCCCCTATGAACACCGCCGTGAATGTCAACGTAGTGCATGAATCCGAAGCCCAGCGCCAACACGCCAGGGTCAAAATCCCGGCCAAGCTGCGCTTCTTCGGCCCTGACCGTACGCCGATGGAAGTCAAGGTTCTGGACCTGTCCGCCGGCGGCCTGAGCTTCAATGCCGGCCAGATGCCCCTCAAGACCGGGGAGTCCTACAAGGGTCGCCTGCAATTCGTCATCGACAACCTTGGCCTGGCCATGGACGTGGAATTGCAGATCCGTTCCTACGACCGCCAGACCGGCCGCACCGGTTGCCAGTTCCAGAACCTGGAGCCTCGGGACATCTCGACACTGCGTCACATCATCACCTCGCACCTGGCCGGCGACATCGTCGGTGTCGGCGATGTGCTGGCGACCCTGCAGCGCGATAACTTCACCAAGGCCCGCAAGCAGAAAGACGAAAACGGTGGCATGAGCGCCTTCGGTCGCCTGCGCGCCGTGACCTTCAGCCTGGGGATCTTCCTCGTTGGCCTGACGGCGTTCGGTTTCATCTTCAAGTCGGTGTACGGCATGTACTTCGTCAGCCACGCCCAGGCAGGCCTGGTGAACGTACCGGGCATGGCCATCACCATGCCGCGTGACGGCACCGTGCAGAGCCTGGTCAAGGCCGACGGCGTGGCCGCCAAGGGCGCCCCGCTGGCGACCTTCAGCACCAGCATGCTCGACGTGCTCAAAGGTCACCTGGACGACAACCAGTTGCAGCCGGCCAAGGTCGAGGAACTGTTCGGCAAGCAAATGACCGGCACCCTGACGTCTCCGTGCGACTGCATCGTGACCCAGCAGTTGGTGTCCGATGGTCAGTACGCCAGCAAGGGCGACGTGATCTTCCAACTGGTCCCACGGGGCACCGAAGCCAACGTCGAAGCGCGTTTCTCCTATCGCCAGTTCGGCGACGTGCGCCCAGGCACTGCGGTCAGCTTCCAGGTCGCCGGCGAAGACACCACCCGTACCGGCAAGATCGTCAGCAGCACCAGCCTGAAAAGTGCTGACCTGTCCTCCGATATCCGTGTCCTGATCCAGCCTGACGAACCCCTGGACAGCTCGCTGGCCGGCCGTCCGGTAGAAGTCACCAGCGACCGTGGCCCGAACCTGAACTGGCTGATCGACAAAGCCATGGCCGTCGGTATTTAAGTCGAGGATATGCCCGTGACCATTATAAAAATCCTGAACAGCCCACAGACCCTGTGGGAGCGAGCTTGCTCGCGAAAGGATCCACGCGGTCAGGATGAGATGCCGCTAACTCGTTCCCATATGGGAACACTGTGCGCCCTGGCATTGGCCGTCAGCCTGGCCGGTTGCGCCGGCCTGCCCGATCAACGCCTGGCCAACGAAGCCCTCAAGCGCGGCGACACGGCGCTGGCGCAGCAGAACTATCAGCAACTGGCAGACCTGGGCTACAGCGAAGCCCAGGTCGGCTTGGCCGACATCCAGGTGGACAGCCACGACCCCGAGCAGATGAAAAAAGCCGAGGCGACTTACCGCGCCGCGGCCGATATCTCGCCACGGGCCCAGGCTCGCCTGGGTCGCCTGCTGGTAGCCAAGCCCGGTTCCACCGAAGCGGAAAAACACGAAGCCGAAGGCCTGTTGAAGAAAGCCTTCGCCAATGGTGAAGGCAACACCCTGATCCCGCTGGCGATGCTGTACCTGCAATATCCCCACAGCTTCCCGAACGTCAACGCCCAGCAGCAGATCAGCCAATGGCGCAGCGCCGGCTACCCGGAAGCGGGCCTGGCGCAGATTCTGCTCTACCGCACCCAGGGTACCTACGACCAGCACCTGGACGAAGTCGAGAAGGTCTGCAAGGCCGCGCTGGCGACCACCGACATCTGCTACGTCGAACTGGCCACGGTCTATCAGAAACGCGGCCAACCGGAACAGCAGGCCGCGTTGCTCAAGCAGATGCAGGATGGCCACGCCCGTGGCGTCGTGTCCGCCCAGCGCGTGGACAGCGTCGCCCGTGTCCTGGCCGATGCCAGCCTGGGCAAGCCCGATGAAAAAACCGCCCAGTCGTTGCTCGAAGGCATCGCCCCGGGCTACCCCGCTGCCTGGGTCAGCCTGGCGCAACTGCTCTACGACTTCCCGGAACTGGGTGACGTCGACAAGATGATGCAGTACCTGGAAAACGGCCGCGCCGCCGACCAGTCGCGTGCCGAACTGTTGCTGGGCAAGCTTTACTACGAAGGCAAGTGGGTCCCGGCCGATGCCAAGGTCGCCGAGGCGCATTTCCAGAAAGCCGTTGGCCGCGAAGTGGCCGCCGACTACTACCTCGGCCAGATCTATCGCCGCGGTTACCTGGGCCAGGTCTACTCGCAAAAAGCCCTGGACCACCTGCTCAAGGCCGCCCGCAACGGCCAGAACAGCGCCGACTACGCCATTGCCCAGCTGTTCTCCCAGGGCAAGGGCACCAAGCCCAACCCGGTCAACGCCTATGTGTTCAGCCAGTTGGCCAAGGCGCAGAACACCCCGCAAGCCACCGAGCTTGCCCAGACCCTCGAAGCACAATTACCGCCGCAGCAACTTGCACAAGCGCAACGCCTGCTACAACAAGAGCAGGCCATTCGCGGCTCGATGAGCCCCGATACGCTGGAACTGCAAGCCCTAAAAGAAGATGACGGCGAGGAACCTCTATGAAGCTTTTGAAGCTCAATCCTTTTGTGCAGGCTGGTATTGGCCTGTCGTTTGCCCTGTTGTGGTCCAGCCCGAGCCTGGCGGCCCTGACTGACACCAAGAATTTCGGCCTGGAAGTGAAAATCACTGGCCAGTCCGAAGACGACCGCGACCTCGGCACCCAGAGCGGTGGCGACGTCAACGGTGTCGGCCTGGACCTGCGTCCCTGGGTCTACGGTGAAAGCGAAAGCGGCGCCTGGAGCGCCTACGCCATGGCCCAGGCCGTGACGTCCAGCGACATCATCGAGACCGACACCCTGCAACAGTCCGATGACAGCACCCAGCAAACCGACAGCGGCGATCGCGAAGCCAAGAAAAGCTACCTGGCCATGCGCGAGTTCTGGATCGGCTACCGTGGCCTGACCCCCTACCCGGGCGAGCAATTGAAGTTCGGTCGCCAGCGCCTGCGCAATGACGACGGCCAATGGCGCGACACCAACATCGAAGCCCTGAACTGGACCTTCGACACCACCTTGCTGCGGGCCAACCTCGGCGTGGCCGAACGGTTCAGCGAATACCGCACCGACCTCAAGGAATTGTCCCCCCAGGACAAGGACCGCCTGCACGTCTTTGGCGACGTGGGCTACCAGTGGATGCCAGGCCAGTGGGCCGGGATCCGTGCCCACCACTCCCATGACAATGGCAGCCTCGATTACCCGACCCCGGGCGAAGCCACCGACACCCTGGACAAGACCGAGAACGGTGACTTGACCTGGCTGGGCCTGGAAGCCAACAGCGACGCCTACAACTGGCGCAACACCAACACGGTCAACTACTGGGCCAGCCTCACCGGCATGACCGGCGACCGTGACACCGTCAACCCGCTCAACGCCGACGGCACGCGCCCAACAGAAGCCAAGCACAGCGATGACGTGGACGGCTGGGCCACTGATTTGGGTATCCGCCTGCGCCTGGACCCGCAATGGCAAGTCGGTGCGGCCTATGCCCGCGCCAGCGAGGACTACGAACAGAACGGCCTGCAAAGCAACCGCTCGAACTTCACCGGCACGCGCTCGCGGGTCCATCGTTTCGGCGAAGCGTTCCGTGGCGAAATGGCCAACACCCAGAGCGCCAGCCTGTTCGGTTCCTGGCAGTTGCGTGACGAATACGACGCCAGCCTTGTGTACCACAAGTTCTGGCGCGTGGACGGCAACAAGCCGGTGGGCAGCAACGGCATCAACGCTGTGGAAAACAACACCGACGACGTGACCGGCGCGATCCTGTCCACCTCGTCCCTGCCACTGCGCGACGGTAACAAGGACCTGGGCCAGGAAGTCGACCTGGTCGTCACCAAGTACTTCAAGCAAGGCCTGCTGCCCGCCGCGCTGAGTCAGTCCATTGATGAGCCGTCGGCGCTGGTGCGCTTTCGTGGCGGCGTGTTCAAGCCAGGCGACGCTTACGGCAAAGAGGTCGATTCGTACATGCATCGCGCCTTTGTCGACGTGATCTGGCGCTTCTGATGCAAATGGCCATGGGAGTGCCCGATATGAACCGCTACCTCAGGAACAGCCAGGCGATGAAAGGTTCGATCAGCCTGTTGGTCGCAGCGATGCTGCTGGCCGGCTCGCCGGCGTTCGCCAACGTTGAGCCGGTGGTCAAGCCGGGCAACGTGGTCAAGGGACTGCAACAGGCCAAGACCTACACCGTCAGCAGCGCGCCGACCGCACCACTGGAGCTGGCCACGCCGACCCTGCCCGACCTCTCCGGCTACACCGCCGAAGCGGTCGCGGCAAAAATCGTGCGGACCAAGCCCGGCAAGGTCAGCGTGCGTCGGATGATGCAGGAAAACGCCTTGAAGGACTTCATCGGCGGCGACAACAAGATGGCCGAGTGGGTCGTGCGTCAGCACGGTATCCCACAGGCCATCTTCGTCGACGATGGCTACATGAACCTCAAGGACCTGGTCAAGAAGGTGCCCAAGCAGTACCTCAGCGAAACCTCGCCAGGCGTGTTCCTGGCCAGGATTCCAATTGTGGTCGGCGAGAAAGGCATCCTGGAAATCGACAAACAGACCCAGGAATTGCGCCTGTCCCAGGAGGGCGGCGCGTTCCTGGTCAACGATGGCCGGATGTTCATCCGCGACACCAAGGTCACCGGCTGGCGCGAAAAGGAAAACGGCCCTGCCACGTTCCGCTCGCCCAAGGAATTCCGTCCGTTCCTGCTGTCCTGGGGCGGCACCGAGACCTACATCGTCAACACCAAGATGGCGAGTTTCGGCTACGCCAACAGTAAGTCGTACGGGGTCAGTATTTCCCAGTACACGCCGAACATGGCCAAGGTCCTCAAGCGCCCGGAACCGACCGGCTGGATCATCGGTTCCGAGTTCTCGGACATGTGGTACGGCTTCTACTGCTATGAAACCAACGACTTCGTGGTCAAGGGCAATACCTACAAAGACAACATCGTCTACGGCATCGACCCCCATGACCGTTCCCATCGGCTGATCATTGCCGACAACACGGTCTACGGGACCAAGAAGAAGCACGGGATCATTATTTCCCGTGAGGTCAACGACAGCTTCATTTTCAACAACCGCAGCTATGACAACAAACTCTCGGGCCTGGTGATCGACCGTAACAGCGTGAACAACCTGATCGCCTACAACGAGATCTACAAGAACCACACCGACGGCATCACGCTCTACGAGAGTGGTGACAACCTGCTGTGGGGCAACAAAGTGATCAGCAACCGCCGCCACGGCATCCGCATTCGTAACAGCGTGAACATCCGCCTCTACGAAAACGTGTCCATGGCCAACGGCCTGACCGGTCTCTACGGCCACATCAAAGACCTGTCCGACACCGACCGGGACATCAAGCTCGACCCGTTCGACGCCCAGGTCTCGCTGATCGTGGTCGGCGGCGAACTGGCTGCCAACGGCAGTGGCCCGCTGTCCATCGATTCGCCGTTGAGCGTCGAGCTGTACCGCGTGTCCATGCTCGCGCCGACCAAATCCAGCGGCATCAGCTTTTCGGGAATCCTCGGCGAGCGCCAGGATGAAATTCTCGACCTGCTGGTGCGCCAGCAGAAAGCCGTGCTGATCGACCCTGTCGAACGCCAGACCGAAATGCGGGACTGAGGATGACTTTTATGAACCCACAGATGATCAAACTCCTGGGCCTGTCCGCCCTGACTGCCGGCATTCTCGCCGCTGCAAGCGGCGCGCGCGCCGATGAAATCAAGGCACCGAGCTTCACCGCCGAACCGTGCTGCAACCTGTGCCCTGCGGCCCATGACGCAAAGAACTACACCTCGCGCTACCAGCAGAACTTCACCACGCTGGTACAGGCCCAAGGCGACTGGCTGTTCCGGACCCAGGAAGACCTGCGCACCGAATTCAACACCACCCCGGCCGGCTACAAGCGCATGCAGCAGTTGCACGATGCGTTCAAGGCAAAAGGCGTCGAGCTGGTGATCGTCTACCAGCCAACCCGGGGCCTGGTGAACCGCAACAAGCTCAACCCGCAGGAAAAGGCCAGCTTCAACTTTGACAAGGCCCTGACCAACTACAAATCCATGCTCGGTCGTTTCGCCCAGATGGGTTACGTGGTGCCGGACCTGTCGCCGCTGACCAACGAAAACCTGCCCGAAACCCTGCCGGCCCACGATTTCTATTTCCGTGGCGACCAGCACTGGACGCCGTATGGCGCCCAGCGCACGGCCAAGATCGTCGCCGAGAAGGTCAAGCAGATCCCGGCCTTCGCCGACATTCCCAAGCGTGAGTTCGAGACCAAGAAGTCCGGCCGCATGGGCAAGACCGGCACCCTGCACAACATGGCCGGGCAACTGTGCGGCACCAGCTATGCGATCCAGTACATGGACCAGTTCACCACCGAGCCCAAGGGCGAGGCTGGCGACGGCGACCTGTTCAGCGATTCCGGCAACCCGCAGATCACCCTCGTGGGCACCAGTCACAGTGGCAAGAACTACAACTTTGCCGGGTTCCTGGAAGAGTCCATCGGTGCCGACATCCTCAACGTCGCCTTCCCTGGCGGCGGTCTGGAAGGCGCGATGATCCAGTACCTGGGCAGCGAAGAGTTCCAGAAGAGCCCGCCGAAAATCCTCATCTGGGAATTCTCGCCGCTGTATCGCCTGGACCAGGAAACCACCTATCGCCAGATGATGGCGCTGCTGGACAACAACGGTTGCGAAGGCAAGCCGGCGCTCATGAGCAGCAAGACCGCGCTCAAGCCGGGCAAGAACGAATTGATGGTCAATAGCAAGAACATGGATCTGCGTAACGGCAGCCACCAGGTCGACATCCGCTTCGCCGATACCTCGGTGAAAACCTTGCAAGCCACCCTCTGGTACATGAATGGGCGCCACGAGGATATCAAGATCGAAAAACCGGATACCTCCGACACCGACGGACGTTTCGCCTTCCAATTGCGCACCGACGAGGACTGGGCTTCGCAGACCCTGCTGGCCGTTGAAGTCCAGGGCCCTGAAGCCGGTAAAGAACCACAGCAAATCGAAGCGAAAGTCTGCAAACGCAACGCATCTCCGCAAGCCGGGCAACAAACGGCTCAAATCGGACAATGAGGTCTCGTCTCATGACCAGAACCATGCGCACCCGAACGTTGAAAACGCTGCTGGCGCCCTCCCTGCTGACCCTGGCGATGTTCGCCGGGGCCACGCAGGCAGCGGCCCCGCTGCGCCCGCCACAGGGTTACTTCGCACCGATCGAGAAGGTCAAGACCGGCGAAGCCGCCCAAGGTTGCGACGCCACGCCGACGCCCTACACCGGCTCCCTGCAATTTCGCAGCAAGTACGAGGGCTCCGACAAGGCCCGTTCGACCCTGAACGTGCAATCGGAAAAAGCCTTTCGTGACAGCACCGCCGACATCACCAAGATCGAGCGTGGCGTCAGCAAGCAAGTGATGCAATTCATGCGTGACGGCCGTCCCGAACAATTGGAATGCACCCTCAACTGGCTGACCGCGTGGGCCCAGGCCGATGCGCTGATGTCCAAGGACTTCAACCACACCGGCAAGTCCATGCGTAAATGGGCGCTGGGCAGCATGGCGTCGGCCTATGTGCGCCTGAAGTTTTCCGAGTCCCGCCCACTGGCCAATCACCCGGAGCAGGCGCAACTGATCGAAGGCTGGTTCAGCCGGATGGCCGATCAGGTGGTCAGCGACTGGGACAACCTGCCGCTGGACAAGACCAACAACCATTCCTACTGGGCCGCCTGGTCGGTGATGGCCACCTCCGTGGCAACCAACCGCCGCGACCTGTTCGACTGGGCCGTCAAGGAATACAAGGTCGGCGTCAACCAGGTCGATGCCGACGGTTTCCTGCCCAACGAACTCAAGCGCAAGCAACGCGCCCTGTCCTACCACAACTATGCCCTGCCGCCACTGGCGATGATTGCCAGTTTCGCCCAGGTCAACGGTGTGGACCTGCGCCAGGAAAACAACGGCGCCCTCAAGCGACTGGGTGACCGGGTGCTGGCCGGGGTGAAAGACCCGGACATCTTCGAAGAAAAGAACGGCGATGAGCAGGACATGAAAGACCTGAAGGTCGACTCGAAATTCGCCTGGCTCGAACCGTTCTGCAGCCTCTACACCTGCTCCGAGGATGTGCTGGAGCGCAAGCATGAAATGCAACCGTTCAAGACCTTCCGCCTCGGTGGGGATTTGACCCGGGTGTATGACCCTTCGCGGGAGAAAGGCGAAAAAGGAAGCTGATGTCATATCCCTTGCCTGGCAAGGGACCTGTGGGAGCAAGGCTTGCCCGCGATAGCCATGACGCGGGGGCACTGAATGGACCGCGTCATCGTTCATCGCGGGCAAGCCTTGCTCCCACAGTAATCACGGCGACTGAAATGCAATAAAACCCCCCGGTTTTCATGGGGGGGTTTGGGGGGGCTCTGGCCCTTGACTGTTGATTCAACATGGAGAGATCGGGATGGTATTTTCATCCAATGTGTTCCTGTTTCTGTTCTTGCCGATCTTTCTCGGCTTGTACTACTTGAGCGGGCAACGCTATCGCAACCTGCTGCTGCTGATCGCCAGCTATGTGTTCTATGCCTGGTGGCGGGTGGACTTCCTGGCACTGTTCGCCGGCGTCACCCTGTGGAACTACTGGATCGGCCTGAAAGTCGGCGCCGCCGGTGTGCGCACCAAACCGGCCCAGCGCTGGCTGTTGCTCGGCGTGGGCGTGGATTTGGCCATCCTGGGCTATTTCAAGTACGCCAACTTCGGCGTGGACAGCCTCAACGCCATCATCACCGGCTTCGGTCTCAACCCGTTCATCCTGACCCACGTGCTGTTGCCGATCGGGATCTCGTTCTACATCTTCGAGTCCATCAGCTACATCATCGACGTCTATCGCGGTGACACCCCGGCGACCCGCAACCTGATCGACTTCGCCGCGTTCGTGGCCATTTTCCCGCACCTGATCGCCGGCCCCGTGTTGCGTTTCCGCGACCTGGCCGACCAGTTCAACAACCGTACCCACACGCTGGACAAGTTCTCCGAAGGCTGCACCCGCTTCATGCAGGGCTTCATCAAGAAAGTGTTCATCGCCGACACCCTGGCGGTGGTGGCCGACCATTGCTTCGCCTTGCAGAACCCGACCACGGGCGATGCCTGGCTCGGCGCGCTGGCCTACACCGCGCAGCTGTACTTCGACTTCTCCGGCTACAGCGACATGGCCATCGGCCTGGGCCTGATGATGGGTTTCCGTTTCATGGAAAACTTCAAGCAGCCCTACATCAGCCAGTCGATCACCGAGTTCTGGCGCCGCTGGCACATCAGCCTGTCCACCTGGCTGCGCGACTACCTCTACATCACCCTGGGCGGTAACCGCAAAGGCACGCTGATGACCTATCGCAACCTGTTCCTGACCATGCTGCTCGGTGGTCTGTGGCACGGTGCGAACATCACCTACGTGATCTGGGGTGCCTGGCACGGCATGTGGCTGGCCATCGAAAAAGCGGTGGGCATCAACACCACGCCACGCAGCATCAACCCGATCCGCTGGGCGCTGACGTTCCTGCTGGTGGTGATGGGCTGGGTGATTTTCCGGGCCGAGAACCTGCACGTGGCCGGTCGCATGTACGGCGCCATGTTCAGCTTCGGCGACTGGTCGCTGTCGGAACTGACCCGTGCCAACCTCACCGGCCTGCAGATCGCCACGCTGGCGGTGGCCTACGCCACCCTCGCCTTCTTCGGCCTGCGGGACTTCTACACCAACCGTCCGCCAGTCAAGACAAAACCTGAAGTGACCACCGAGGCCGATGGTCCGGCCACTGCACAACCGGGTCTGATCAAAGCCGCGCCGGGCGAAAATCCGACGAATATCCATGAACCTGGCTACACCGTTGGCGTCGAAGCCCAGGTGCAACCGGCCTACTGGACCGTGGACTGGTCACGCTACGTGATGCGCACCCTGGTGCTGCTGCTGTTCATCGCCTCGATTCTCAAACTCTCGGCGCAAAGCTTCTCGCCGTTCCTTTACTTCCAGTTCTGAGGGATCTGAACATGACCCGCTCATTACGCATCTTTTACATCGCACTGTTCATGCTGATCCTGACAGCACTGGGCATGTGGTCGATGCGCAGTTTCTTCGGCTTCAGCACCAACCCCGACGCGACCGTGCTCAACGGGCGCTGGGCCAAGGCCGTGGAAACCCACTACGACGAAGAGTTCCCGATCAAGCGCCTGGGCACCAACATCTGGGCGGCGCTGGACTACAAGCTGTTCAACGAAGGCCGCAAAGGCGTGGTCCTGGGCCGCGACCAGTGGCTGTACAGCGACGAAGAGTTCAACCCGATCGTCAACGAAGAGCTGAACCTGCAAGGCAACTACGCGCTGGTCGAAGGCGTGCGCCAGAAGCTCAAGGAACAAGGCATCACCCTGGTGATGGCGATCCTGCCGGCCAAGGCGCGCTTGTATCCAGAACACATGGGTGAAGTGAAGCCGTCGAGCATTCACGCCAACCTCTACCAGGATTTCCACGCTCGCGTGGCGGCGGACAAGATCATCGCCCCTGACCTGCTCGGCCCGCTGCAACAGGCCAAGCAGAGCGGCCAGCAAGTGTTCCTGCGCACCGACACCCACTGGACCCCGGAAGGTGCCCAGGTCGCGGCCGAGAACCTGGCCAAGGCGATTGCCGAAGGCGCACCGCTCAACGGCGAGCCACAACGCTTCGTCACCGAACCTGCAGAAAAAATCACCCACAAGGGCGACCTGCGTCAGTTCCTGCCCCTGGACCCACTGTTCGAAAACCTGATGCCGGCCCAGGAGCCGCTGGTCAAGCGCAACACCCGCGAAGCCGATGACCAGCCGACCAGCGACGACGCGCTGTTCGCCGACGCCCAGGTGCCCGTGGCCCTGATCGGCACCAGCTACAGCGCCAACCCCAACTGGAACTTCGTCGGTGCACTCAAGCAAGCCCTGCACAGCGACGTCGTCAACTACGCCGAGGACGGCCATGGCCCGATTCTGCCGATGCTCAGCTACCTCAAGAGTGATGCCTTCAAGAACAGCCCGCCACAGGTGCTGATCTGGGAGTTCCCTGAACGTTATCTGCCCGTGAACAACGAAATCGGCGACGCCGACCCACAGTGGGTCGCAGAGCTCAAGCAAGCCGGCGCGCGCCAACAGAACGTAGCCGCCAACACCCCATCCGAGACGCCCGACCGGGCGCAAAACTGAAAGAGAGGTCCACCATGACTTTCAACACTACTCCTCGCCGTCTCGCTGCTCGCTCCTTCAAGGCCGTTGCCCTCGTCGCCAGCATGAGCGCCCTCTCGCTGTCCGCCTTTGCCGGTGATTCGGCCCTGTACGGCCCAGTCGCGCCAAAAGGCTCGAGCTTCGTACGTATCTACAACGCCAGCAACGCCGAAGTCAGCGCCACCGTTGGCAGCACCAACTTGAGCGACGTGGCTCCACTGGCCAGCAGTGACTTCAGCTTCATGCCTGGCGGTGACTACAGCGCCAAGGTCGGCAGCCAGACCGTTCCGGTTAAACTGGCCCCCGATCACTATTACACCCTGGTCAACAACGCCAGTGGCCAGCCTCAGCTGATCGAAGAACCACCGTTCAAGAACAAGCAGAAGTCCCTGGTCCGTGTGCAGAACCTCACTGACAAGGCACTGACCCTCAAGACCGCCGACGGCAAGACCGAAGTGGTGCCGAACGTGGCCGCCAAGGGCCGTGGCGAACGTGAAATCAACCCGGTGAAAGTGACCCTGGCGCTGTTCGAAGGCGACAAGAAAGTCGGCGACCTCAAGCCCGTGGCCCTGGAGCGCGGCGAAGCGGCCGTGCTGTACGTCACCGGTTCAGGCAGCAGCCTGTCGCCAGTGTGGGTAAAACGCCCGGCGTCGACCCGCTGATGAATTCACCTGATTGACGCTGTACCCCTGTGGGAGCGGGCTTGCTCGCGAATACGGTCTCACATTCAACATTGATGTTGGCTGAAGCACCACTTTCGCGAGCAAGCCCGCTCCCACCCTGAATCGGGGGTGTCAGTCGGGTACGGAACAAGAACAAGAGAGTGAAACGACAGAACGCAGTAGCTCTAACAACCATTTCGCTTCAAGGAGTAACAAACATGATTCCGGTGATCTTGTCAGGTGGTAGTGGCTCACGTCTTTGGCCGCTTTCGCGCAAGCAATTCCCTAAACAGTTCCTGGCCCTGACCGGTGAACACACCCTGTTCCAACAGACCCTCGAGCGCCTGGTGTTCGAAGGCATGGACACACCGATCGTGGTCTGCAACAAAGACCACCGTTTCATCGTCAACGAGCAGTTGAGCAACCGTAAGCTCGAAGTCCAGCGCATCCTGATGGAGCCGTTCGGGCGCAACACCGCACCGGCCGTGGCGCTGACCGCGATGATGCTGGTCAACGAAGGCCGCGACGAGCTGATGCTGGTGCTGCCGGCCGACCACGTGATCGATGACCAAAAAGCCCTGCAACGCGCCCTGGCCCTGGCCACCGTGGCCGCCGAGCGTGGCGAAATGGTGCTGTTCGGTGTACCGGCGACCAAACCGGAAACCGGCTACGGCTACATCAAATCGACCAACGACGCGCTGCTGCCTGAAGGCGTGAGCCGCGTTTCGCACTTCGTCGAAAAACCCGACGTCAAGCGTGCCACCGAGTTCGTCGAGGCCGGCGGTTACTTCTGGAACAGCGGCATGTTCCTGTTCCGCGCCAGCCGCTTCCTCGAAGAGCTGAAAAAGCACGATCCGGACATCTACGACACTTGCCTGCTGACCCTGGAGCGCAGTGAGCAGACGGCCGACACCATCACCTTCGACGAAGCCACCTTCGCCTGCTGCCCAGACAACTCCATCGACTACGCCGTGATGGAAAAGACCCAGCGTGCCTGCGTCGTACCGCTGTCGGCCGGCTGGAGCGATGTCGGCTGCTGGGCGTCGCTGTGGGAAGTCAATGCCAAGGACGCCAACGGCAACGTCACCAAAGGCGACGTGGTCATCCAGGACAGCCGCAACTGCATGATCCACGGCAACGGCAAACTGGTGTCGGTGATCGGCCTGGAAAACATCGTGGTGGTCGAAACCAAGGACGCCATGATGATCGCCCACAAGGACAAGGTCCAAGGCGTCAAGCAGATGGTCAACACCCTCAACGCCCAGGGCCGCACCGAGACCCAGAACCACTGCGAAGTCTATCGTCCGTGGGGCTCCTATGACTCGGTGGACATGGGCGGTCGTTTCCAGGTCAAGCACATCTCGGTCAAGCCGGGCGCGTGCCTGTCGTTGCAGATGCACCACCACCGCGCCGAACACTGGATCGTGGTCAGCGGCACCGCCGAAGTGACCTGCGACGAGAACGTGTTCCTGCTCTGCGAAAACCAGTCGACCTACATCCCGATCGCGTCGGTCCACCGCCTGCGCAACCCGGGCAAGATCCCACTGGAAATCATCGAAGTGCAGTCCGGCAGCTACCTGGGCGAAGACGACATCGAGCGTTTCGAGGACATCTACGGTCGCTCCACTCCGATCGAACGCGGCGTCTCGGTGAAGACCATCGCGCAGTAACAACTAGCAACGATCAGCCGTTCAAGAAGCCCCCATCCAGCCCACTGCGTCCCCTATCCGCAGTGGGTTGGGTGGGGGCTTTTTTTCGGCGTGTGCGACAGGCCGACATCATCGCTTCAACATTGCCCGTCGCCTTCGGTAGGATGTGCCTACGGTAACGGAGGCTTCCACCATGCTTATCGGCGTCTTGCTGGTCATCACCTGGCTCATTTTGCTCTTGCGCTACCCAGCGAAGGCCTTGCCAGTCTCCCTGGCAGCATTCATCGGGCTGGGCCTGGTCGCCGCGTGGGTACTCTGGCAGGAGAACCGCGAGACCCGGCAATTGGAGCGCCTGGAACTGCGCATCAGCTATGCCCCCGGACAATGCCCCGCCGACCGGCCGCTGTCACTGACCCTAAAAAATACCAATGACGTGCCGCTGATCGAACTGCAGTGGCGGGTCGCGGCTTATGCGCCTGGGGACACCATCAACCTCGCCGACAGCCCCTACAACGCACCGCGCTATCGTGGTCCCGGCGAATTGCAGGCCGGCGCCGAGTGGCAAGACTGCCTGCCCCTGCCGCCCCTACGTCCGGGTTATCGCCCGCAAACCCTGGAGTTTCGCGCCGAGCGATTGCACGGTAGCTTTTCCAACTGACTGCCCTCCCCCACTTTTTGCACAAGGAATGCGCCATGCCTGTCGCGTTGATTACCGGATGTTCCAGCGGCATCGGCCGCGCCCTCGCCGACGCCTTCAAGGCGGCGGGTTATCAGGTCTGGGCCACGGCGCGCAAGGCTGAGGACGTGGCGACGCTCAGCGCTGCCGGATTCACCGCCGTGCAGCTGGACGTCAACGATGGCCAGGCCCTGGAACAACTGAATGAGCGGATCAACCAGCAGCAGGGTGGCCTGGATGTGCTGATTAACAACGCCGGGTATGGCGCCATGGGGCCGCTGCTGGACGGCGGCGTGCCGGCCATGCAACGTCAATTCGAAACCAACGTGTTCGCCATCGTCGGGGTCACCCGCGCGCTGTTCCCGGTATTGCGTCGGGCCAAAGGGCTGGTGGTGAACATCGGCAGCGTGTCCGGGGTACTGGTCACGCCATTTGCCGGCGCCTACTGCGCCTCGAAGGCGGCGGTGCATGCCTTGAGCGATGCCTTGCGCATGGAACTGGCGCCGTTCGACATCCGCGTGATGGAGGTCCAGCCCGGCGCCATTGCCTCCAGCTTCGCCAAGAATGCCGGTCATGAAGCCGAACAATTGATCAGCGAACAGTCGCCCTGGTGGCCCCTGCGCGATGGTATCCGCGCCCGGGCCAAGGCCTCCCAGGACAACCCGACCCCGGCCCACGAGTTCGCCGCCGGCCTGCTCAAGGCAGCACAACAACCCAAGCCCCCCCGCCTGCTGCGCCTGGGCAACGGCAGCCGATCACTGCCCTTGATGGCCGGCTGGCTGCCCAAGGGGTTGCTGGAGAAAGGCTTGATGAAGCGGTTTGGGTTGGGTGGGTCGCTGTAATAATCGCGAATTTGGCTTTTTTGCTGTTGTGGCGAGAATTCTGGGGGCAATCGGAATAAATGTGGGAGCGGGCTTGCTCGCGAAGACGCCGGCACAGTCAATATCAGTGCAAACTGAACCACCGCTTTCGCGAGCAAGCCCGCTCCCACAGGGATCTGTGGTGTGTATCAAATCTCACAATCCCCACGGGGGGCTCAGCGCTCGGCGTGGGGTTCTACCACCACCGTGCAAGTCATCCCCGCCGCCAGCAGCACCCCGTCGGGCACTTCGTCGAGATGAATCCGCACCGGCATCCGCTGGGCCAGGCGAACCCAGTTGAAGGTCGGGTTCACGTCGGCGATCAGCTCGCGGCTTTGCGGGTTATCCCGGTCGTAGATGCCACGGGAGATACTTTCCACATGCCCCTTGAGCCTCTCGCCGCTCATCAACTGCAACTGCGCTGAATCGCCGACCCGCACCTTGGGCAATTTGGTCTCTTCGAAGAAGCCATAGACCCAGAACGAATTCATGTCCACCACGGCCATCTTCGCCTCACCGATGCGTGCGTAGTCGCCACGGTGCACGTTGAGGTTGGTGACGTAGCCATCCACCGCCGCGCGAACTTCGGTGCGCGACAGGTTCAGCTCAGCCGCTTCCAATTGCGCTTGGGCCTGCTGGTAATCGGCCAGGGCCGAGTCGGCGATGTTGCTGGCGTCGTCGCGGTTTTCCCGGGAGATCACCAGGCTGTCCAGATCGGCACGCCGATGGGCGTTGACCTTGCGCATCTCCCAAGTGGCTTTGCGCGACGCCACCAGGGAGCGAGCCTGCTTCACGGCGATGCGGTAATGCTCAGGATCGATGCGCATCAACAGGTCGCCCTTTTTCACCGATTGGTTGTCGCGCACCGGCACATCAACCACCTCGCCGCTGACATCGGCGGCCACGTTGATGATGTCGGCCCGCACCCGGCCATCGCGGGTCCAGGGCGTGTTCATGTAATGGACCCACAATGTGCGGCCGATCCACAGCGCCAGGGCCAGAACCAACAGCGTCGCCAGCAGGCTGAAAAACTTTTTCATCGCATCGTTCTCAACGGTAGACCGTCAGCGCCAGTGCGCCGAACAGACAGGTAAACAGACTCAGGCGCAGCAGCGCCGGGTGCCAGAAGAAGCGGTACAGGTCCAGCCCCGACAGGAAGCGGTCCAAGGCCCAGGCCAGGCCGGCGGCGATGAAAAACATCAAGGTCATGGTGGGCATGTACACACCATGGAAGGCGATCTCACGGGGCATGTTCAGGTTCCTGGAGCAGCGGTGTGGCATGAGGTATGACATAGCCGGCCAAAGGCGATTGCGGGTCGAGCAACGAGGTGCGGATGAAATGCAGGTAGCTTTTCACCCGGCGCAGCGCCGAGGTGTCGAAATGCGGGGCGAAGGGTTCGTCGGTGGCCTGCACGCGGCCGATGGCATGATCCACCGCCACCAGGGCACGCTCCAGATTGCTCTGGCTCGGTTGGCGGAACAGCCGCACCAGCGCCCGCCCCATCACCCGGATCGCCTGGCGCCACGGTTGGCTTTCGGCATACGCCGGATGCACCGGCAAAATCGCCTGTTCCTTGCGCAGCTCGATAATCGCGTGGCCGACCTCCAGCACCACGAACATCCAGCGCAGCAAGTCCCGTTGCACCCGAGGCTGCCCCGCCGCCAGCCCGTAGGCCTGATGCAGCAAGTCGCGGGTACCACTTTCGAAGCTCGACGCCAGGCCCTTGAGCTTGCCGCTGATGGCAAACACCACTTGCTCGCGCAAATCCTGTTCGAGCCGGCGCCACAACCAGCGACTGTTGGGCGGCAGAATGATTGCCCCAGCCGCGGCACACACCAGCATGCCGAGGATCATCGCGAGGTAATCGTTGATGAAGGCGTAGGGGTTGTAGACCGTCAGGTTGTCCGGCACCGAACCGCTGCTGAAAAAGATCAGCAGCCCCAGCCCGACCCCGGCGTATTTCGGTCGCGAGCTGAGGAACGAGCCGAGCATGATCACCGGCGCCAGCATCACACAAAGCAAAGGAAAGCCGTCGATCAACGGGAAGATGAAGAACATCTCGACAAAGCCGATCAACGCCCCGAACAACGTGCCGCAGGCCATCTGAAAAGCCATGCGCTTGGGGTTCGGCGTCGCAGCCGACAAGCCCACGGTGGCGGCGGCGATCATCGTCATGGTCGCGCCGCTCGGCCAGGCCGTGGCGACCCAATAACTCCCCAGCAGCAACAGGATGAAGGCGGCGCGAACACCCGATGCCGTGGCGGCCAGCCAGTTGGTCTGCGGCACGAACGGTTCGTCCCAGCGTTCACGTTCGTGGCGATGATCGGCCAGGGAGGCGTGGGTCAGGGCATAGCCGTGCAAGTCGTCGACGAAGCGATAAAGCAGCTCGTAGGCGGTATGAAAATCCAGTTGCTGCCCATCACTGGGCGCCGTTTCCTGGAACAACGCCCGCAGCCTTCGCACCTGGACCGGCAGCTCGGCCTTGTACTCGGCCAGCGCCGCCGCCAGACGGGCCGCGTCGGCGTCGGTCAGGGCGCGGCCACTGAAACCGTCGAGCAGTTCGGCCAACGTTTGCAAACCTGGCTTGATGGCGTTGACCACGTGATCCACCGCGCTGCTGCGCAAGCGCTCCAGCAATTGGTGCAAAGCGTTGAAGCGGGTGGTGATGCCCATGAATTCGCTGTTCAAGCGACTGAGCCGGCCGTTGCGCCGACGCATGTGCGGGTCTTCGAACACGGTCACGCTGCGCAGGCTTTCCAGGCCCACGGCCTCGGCGATGAAGCCCACGTTGCGCGCGTCGAAAGTCTCCCGCTGGCTGCGCCCACGCAGGCCATCGGTGACAAACAGGGCAAATACCCCGAAGCGCTGGTACAAGGCATTGCGCATGGCGGCACTGGCGGTTTGCGGCAGGATCGCGGCGCTGACCAGGGTGGCGCAGAGGATCCCCAGGGAAATCTCCAGCACCCGCCAGACCGCCGCCATGAACGCGTCTTCCGGATGGGCCAGGGCCGGCAGGCCGATCATCGCCGCGGTGTAGCCGGCCAGCACAAAACCATAGGCCCGGAAGTTGCGATAACGCGCCGCCCCTGCCGAACAGAGGCCAACCCAGACCGCCAGGCAAGCGAGGAACGGCTCGGTGTTCTGGGCAAACAAGGCAATCAGCGCCACCATCACCGCCGAGCCGGCCAGGGTGCCGAGCAAGCGATAGAAACTCTTGGCGAACACCTGGCCGCTCTGGGGCTGCATGACGATGAACACGGTGATCATGGCCGTGCGCGGTTGCGGCAACTCCAGGCGCATCGCCAGCCACAAGGTCACGAACGCGGCAAACAGGACCTTGAAGATATAGACCCAGGTCACCCCGTCGCTGCGGGCCCAGTCGAAGAAACCACGACGCCATTCAAGACGATGAAGTCGGCGCACGGGGGCAAACAACGACTTCACAGCGGAGCTACCCCGCATCGTGGCGAGGGAGCTTGCTGTGGGAGCAAAGCTTGCTCGCGACCCAGGCGACTCGATTTTATGGAAGACCACATTGCCTTCGTCGCGGGCAAGCCTTGCTCCCACAGCAAGCTCCCTCGCCACGGAGCATCGCTCGCAACAGGCACATCACGGCCGGCCTCAAGCCCGCCACCCAGCGCGGTCACCAGGTCGGCATGGGCACTCAAGCGCGCCGCCTGCACTTGCTGTTGCACCTGTTGCTGCTTGAACAACAGGCTTTGGGCGTTGAGCACGTTGAGGTAATCGGTGAGCCCGCGCTGGAACGCTACCATCGCGATGTCGTAGGTGCGCTGGGCAGCGGCCACCGATTCGGCGGCGAAGACCTGCTGCTTGTCCATGGACTGGCGACGGATCAACTGATCGGAAATGCCCTTGAGAGCGTTCACCAATGTCTGGTTGTAGTGCGCCACAGCGATGTCATAACCGGCCGCCGCCTCGCCCAACTGTGAACGCAAGCGCCCGCCGTCGAAGATCGGCAACGTGATCGCCGGCCCGACGTTGTAGGTGAGCTTCTTGCCCGTCAAGAACGCCAGCGCCCCACCGCCGGTGGCCATGTAGCCGAGGCTACCCACCAGGTCGACGTTGGGATAAAACCCGGCCCGGGCCACATCGATGCCCCGGGCCTGGGCCGCCACTTGCCAACGCCCGGCCACCACATCCGGACGCTGGCCGAGCAGTTCGGCGGGCAAGGCCGACGGCAACTTCAGGGGCGCACCGAGGGCCAGGGTCGGACGTTGCAATTGCGCACCTGCTCCCGGTCCCTTGCCCGCCAGCGCCGCCAACTGATTGCGGCTCAAGGAGATGGCTTCGTCCAGGGCGTCGAGTTGGCGATGAGTCTCGGGCAGTGGGGCCTGGGCCTGACTGACGTCGAAATGGGTGCCGATGCCGCCGTCCAGGCGCTTCTGCGCAAGGTCGAGAATCTGCGCTTGTTGATGGAGGGTGGCGACGACGATATCGCGCTGGGCGTAGTGCAGTGAAAACTGGATGTAGGCGCGCACGATGTTGCTCTGCAGTTCCAGTTGCGCCTGGCGCGCTTGCGCGACACTGGCATGGGCCAGGTCAACCGCCCGTTCGCTGGCATTGCGCTCGCGGCCCCACAGGTCCAGGGCGTAGCTCAAGCCCAGGGCGGCATTGTTGTCCCAGGTCGTGGTGTCGGCCAACTCGCCCGGGCCATAGAACTGATCGGTGGGCCAGTTATGGCGCTTGAGGGTCGCCTGGCCATTGATCTGCAGCGACTCGGCGGCCTCGGCAACACCGGCCATGGCCTTGGCCTGACGTACCCGCGCAGCGGCCATGGCCAGGCTCGGGCTGTCCTGCACGGCCAGGTCGACCCAGCGATCCAGCTGCCGATCGCCATAGGCTTGCCACCACTGGCGAGTGGGCCAGTGGGCGTCACGAGCGGCCTCGCGGATGGCGGCATCGTTCGCCAATTGGTTGGCCGGCAATACCTGGCTTCGCGGCCCAATCCCGCCTGTCCCGATGCAACCGCTGATGGTTAATGTCAGAACCCAAACACTGAGAGTCTTCAGCTCTCTGCTGATGCAACGCGGCACTTGCGCAAAATTCCTAAAAGAGAAAATCGGGGACCTGTGGGAGCGGGCTTGCTCGCGAAGGCGGACTGACATCCAACATCATCGGTGACAGACACACCGCTTTCGCGAGCAAGCCCGCTCCCA
Source organism: Pseudomonas sp. CFII68 (assembly GCF_000416195.1). Lineage (NCBI taxonomy): Bacteria > Pseudomonadati > Pseudomonadota > Gammaproteobacteria > Pseudomonadales > Pseudomonadaceae > Pseudomonas > Pseudomonas sp. CFII68. Next base: position 38,277 of record NZ_ATLN01000074.1, on the reverse strand, counting down.
CAGGATCAGCGCCGCACAGTTAGGCGATCTGCGCCACAGTGTTAGCAATTCTAGGCATCGCCCTAACCGGCGATAAGCCGACCTTTCTGTGAATCTTTGTTACCGTTAACGCGATAATCCATTAGTCGGGTCCCGCTGCTCTGTAACTTCGTGTCACAATTTGCCACCTCCCAAGAGAGCCCTCCATGGACACCTTGCAAAACATGCGCGCGTTCAGTTGTGTTGCCGAAGCTGGCAGTTTCACCGCCGCCGCCGCGCAACTGGACACCACGACGGCCAACATCTCGCGCGCAGTTTCCAACCTGGAAGCCCATCTGCAAACCCGCCTGCTCAACCGCACCACTCGCCGCATCGCCCTGACCGAGGCGGGTAAACGCTACTTGTTGCGTTGCGAGCAGATCCTGGCTTATGTCGAAGAAGCGGAAGCCGAGGCCAGCGACGCCCACGCGCGACCGGCCGGGCAGTTGAAGGTCCATACGATGACCGGCATCGGCCAGCATTTCGTGATCGACGCCATCGCCCGTTACCGCAAGACCCATCCGGATGTGACCTTCGACCTGACCCTGGCCAACCGGGTACCGGACATCCTCGACGAGGGCTACGACGTCTCCATCGTGCTCGCCAGCGAGTTGCCGGATTCGGGCTTCGTCTCCCAGCGCCTGGGGATCACCTACAGCATCGTCTGCGCATCACCCGCCTACGTGAAAGCCAGCGGCTGCCCGCAAAAACCCGGCGACCTGCTCAACCACGCCTGCCTGCGCCTGGTCAGTCCGGTCATTCCGCTGGAAAAATGGGTGTTCGACGGCCCGGAAGGCCAGGAAATGGTCACCATCAACAGCTCACCGTTCCTGGTGAATTCCGCCGACGCGATGAAAACCGCAATCACCAGCGGCATGGGCGTGGGGGTATTACCGGTGTACGCGGCCATCGAAGGCTTGCGCAACGGCACACTGGTGCGGGTGATGCCCAACTACCGCTCCCAGGAACTGAACCTCTATGCCATCTACCCGTCGCGCCAATACCTGGATGCGAAGATCAAGACCTGGGTCGAGTACCTGCGAGGCTCGTTGCCGGAAATCCTCGCGGCGCACCAGTCTGAGCTGGCGGCTTACGAATTGAGTGGAAGCCTGGCAGGCGCACGGGTCGCGAACTGAAGTCGCCCCCGTGCGTGAAGGATGATGTCAGCGCTTGCCCATCGAACGACGCGTGCCGGGAGGCGCCGCGCCCGGGGTCTTGGTATGGCCATTCTTCGCGCCGTTCTTGTACCACGGCTGCTGGCCGGCGCCCTTGGCCGCAGCCAGTTCACCGGGTTTGAACGGGAATTTGAAGGCAGGAATCGCCGCTTTGGCGTCCTCGGCGCTGGAAACATCGCTGTCGGACAAATCGGCCTGTTCGCCGCCGGGGAGTTCGTCCGCAGGCGAAGGTGTCGGGGAAGTCATGTAAGGCTCCGGGTCATGCATGCAAGTCGGGCCCGAAGGGCGAGCCGCGAAAGGCGCCAGTATACCTGCCCGATATCACCGCGCGCAGGGCAGTTTCATCCGATGCAACCATTCATCTGACAGCAAGCCGGGACAAAACTGACAAGCCTGTCAGTTAGCCGTCACCTTCCTGACCGGCTCGTAACGCTATATAAGAAAGCTCAAACTCCTGTGTCCCGAACCGGCCCTTCATATCCATGCACACCCAGAAGAAAACCGTCCTGCTCGTCGTGCTGTTGGTCGCCCTGGCGGCCCTCGTCCTCTGGTTTGTGCTCAAGCCCGTGACCGCCAAGCCCAGCGCTCCGACTGCCGTTCCGGTACGGGCCATCAGCGTGGTGCAAAAGGATGTACCGCGCTTCGCCAGCGGCATCGGCACGGTCCTGTCGCTGCACAGCGTGGTCATCCGGCCGCAGATCGACGGCATCCTCACCCGGTTGCTGGTCAAGGAAGGGCAACGGGTCAAGAAGGGTGACCTGTTGGCGACCATCGACGATCGTTCGATCCGCGCCAGCCTCGACCAGGCCCGGGCCCAGCTCGGCGAGAGCCAGGCGCAGTTGGCGGTGGCCCAGGTCAATCTCAAGCGCTACAAATTGCTGAGCGTCGATGACGGCGTCTCGAAGCAGACCTATGACCAGCAACAGGCGCTGGTCAACCAGCTCAAGGCCACCACCCAGGGCAACCAGGCGGCCATCGACTCGGCGCAGGTGCAACTGTCCTACACCCAGATCCGCTCCCCGGTGAGCGGTCGCGTCGGCATTCGCAACGTGGATGAAGGCAACTTCCTGCGCACCAGCGACACCGATGGCCTGTTCACCGTGACCCAGATCGACCCGATCGCCGTGGAGTTCTCCCTGCCCCAGCAAATGCTGCCCACCTTGCAACGGTTGATCGCCGCGCCCGAGCAAGCCCTGGTCAAGGCCTATATCGGTGCCGATGGCGCTACCGGAGAACTGCTCGGCGAGGGGCGCCTGAGCCTCATCGACAACCAGATCAACGCCAACACCGGGACCCTGCGGGCCAAGGCTGAATTCAACAACGCCGCGCAACGGCTGTGGCCCGGGCAACTGGTGACGCTGAAGATCCAGACCGCCCTCGACAAGGACGCCCTGGTGGTACCTCCCACCGTGGTCCAGCGCGGGCTGGAGCAACACTTCGTGTACCGGATCAAGGGCGACAAGGTCGAGAGTGTGCCGGTGGTGATGGTTTACCAGGACAGCGACCTGCACATCATCAAAGGGGTGAACGCTGGCGATCAACTGGTGAGCGACGGTCAGTCGCGGCTCAAGCCAGGCAGCCACATCCAGGTGCTCAGTGATCCGCCCGCCCTGGTCAAGACCGCGGAGCCGCAACCGTGAAGGGCCGCGGCTCGGTTTCAGCGTGGTGCATCGACCACCCCATCGCCACGGTGCTGCTGACGTTTGCCCTGGTACTGCTGGGCGTGATCGCGTTTCCTCGCCTGCCCGTCGCGCCGTTGCCGGAGGCCGAATTCCCGACCATCCAGGTTAACGCGCAGTTGCCTGGGGCCAGTCCCGAAACCATGGCCTCGTCAGTGGCAACGCCGCTGGAAGTGCAATTCAGTGCCATTCCCGGCATCACCCAGATGACCTCCAGCAGTGCCTTGGGCTCGACCAACCTGATCCTGCAATTCAGCCTCGATAAAAGCATCGACACCGCCGCCCAGGAAGTACAGGCGGCGATCAACACCGCCGCCGGCAAACTGCCCAACGACATGCCGAACCTGCCGACCTGGCGCAAGGTCAACCCCGCCGACAGCCCGGTGCTGATCCTCAGCGTCAGTTCCTCCCTGATGCCTGGCACCGAGCTGAGCGACTACGTCGAAACCCTGCTCTCGCGTCAGATCAGCCAGATCGATGGCGTAGGACAAATCTACATCACCGGCCAACAACGTCCGGCGATCCGGGTCCAGGCCTCGGCTGACCGGCTCGCCGCCATCGGTCTGACCCTGGCGGACATCCGCCTGGCGCTCCAGCAGGCCAGCCTCAACCTGGCCAAGGGCGCCCTGTACGGCGCTTCGAGCATTTCCACCCTGTCCACCAACGACCAGTTGTTCCAGCCTGCGGAGTACGGTGAGCTGATCGTGTCCTACCGGGACGGGGCACCGGTACAGCTCAAGGACATCGCCAAGGTCGTCAACGGCTCGGAAAACGCCTACGTCCAGGCCTGGTCCGACAACGAGCCGGGGGTCAACCTGGTGATCTTCCGGCAACCGGGGGCAAACATCGTCGAGACCGTCGACCGCATCCAGGCGGCCCTGCCCACCCTGCAAGCCATGTTGCCCGCCGCCGTTCAGGTCAAGGTCCTGATCGACCGCACCCAGACCATCCGTGCCTCGTTGCACGAAGTGGAAATCACCCTCCTGATCGCGGTGCTGCTGGTGGTCGCGGTGATGGCGCTGTTCCTGCGCCAGCTCTCGGCGACCCTGATTGTCTCGGCGGTGCTGGGGGTCTCGCTGACCGCCAGTTTCGCGCTGATGTACGTGATGGGCTTCAGCCTGAACAACCTGACCCTGGTGGCGATCGTCATCTCGGTGGGGTTCGTGGTGGACGATGCGATTGTGGTGGTGGAGAACATCCACCGCCACCTGGAGGCCGGCGAAAGCATGCGCGAGGCGGCGATCAAGGGCGCTGGCGAAATCGGCTTTACCGTGGTCTCCATCAGCCTCTCGCTGGTAGCGGCGTTCATTCCGCTGCTGTTCATGGGCGGCGTGGTCGGGCGCCTGTTCAAGGAGTTTGCCCTGACCGCCACCTCGACCATCCTGATTTCAGTGGTGGTGTCGCTCACGCTGGCGCCGACCCTGGCCGCGCTGTTCATGCGCGCCCCGGTGCATCATGCCCACAGCAAGATGGGGTTCGGCGAGCGTCTGCTGGGCGGGTACGAACACGGCCTGCGTCGGGCCCTGGCCCATCAAAAAATGATGATCGGCGTGTTCGGCCTGACCCTGGCACTGGCGGTGGTGGGCTACGTGTTCATTCCCAAGGGGTTCTTCCCGGTACAGGACACCGGCCTGGTGCTGGGCACCAGCGAAGCCGCCGCCGATGTGTCGTTCCCGGACATGGTCGCCAAGCACAAGGCCCTGGCCGACATCGTCGCCGCCGACCCGGCGGTGCAGACCTTCTCCCACTCCGTCGGTGTCTCGGGCAACAACCAGACCATCGCCAACGGCCGCTTCTGGATCGCCCTCAAGCCTCGTGGCGAGCGTGACGTGTCGGCCAGCGGCTTCATCGACCGGATCCGCCCGCAATTGCTGAAAATCCCCGGCGTGGTGCTGTACCTCAGGGCCGGGCAAGACATCAACCTCAGTTCTGGCCCCAGTCGCGCCCAATATCAATACGTGCTCAAGAGCAACGACGGGCCGAGCCTCAACGCCTGGACGCAAAAACTCACCGACAAGCTGCGTGGCAACCCGGCGTTCCGTGACATCTCCAACGACCTGCAACTGGGCGGCAGCATCACCCACATCAACATCGACCGCAGCGCGGCGGCGCGTTTCGGCCTCACTGCCACCGATGTCGACCAGGCCCTGTACGACGCCTTCGGCCAACGGCAGATCAATGAATTCCAGACCGAGACCAACCAGTACAACGTGATCCTGGAGCTCGACACCGCGCAACGAGGCAAGGCCGAAAGCCTGGCGTATTTCTACCTGCGCTCACCCCTGAGTGGGGAAATGGTGCCGCTCTCGGCCCTGGCCCGCTTCGATGCGCCGAGCAACGGCCCGCTGTCGATTGCCCACGACGGCATGTTCCCGGCCGCCAACCTGTCATTCAACCTGGCGCCCGGCGTGGCCCTGGGGGACGCGGTGCGCCTGCTCGACCAGGCGAAGAACGAAATCGGCATGCCCGCCGCCATTACCGGCAGCTTCCAGGGCGCGGCCCAGGCCTTCCAGAGTTCCCTGGCCAGCCAGCCATGGCTGATCCTCGCCGCACTGGTGGCCGTGTACATCATCCTCGGCGTGCTCTACGAGAGTTTCGTGCACCCGTTGACGATCATCTCCACCCTGCCCTCGGCCGGCCTCGGCGCGCTGATCATGCTCTGGCTGCTGGGCCAGGACTTTTCGATCATGGCGCTGATCGGCCTGGTGCTGCTGATCGGGATCGTCAAGAAGAACGGCATCCTGATGATCGACTTCGCCCTCGACGCCCAGCGCAACAAAGGCCTGGCGCCCCAGGAGGCGATTTTCCAGGCGTGCCTGACACGTTTCCGGCCGATCATGATGACCACCCTGGCCGCCCTGCTCGGCGCCTTGCCGCTGATGCTCGGCTATGGCCCCGGCTCGGAGCTGCGCCAGCCCCTGGGCATCGCGGTGGTGGGCGGCCTGCTGGTGAGCCAGGCGCTGACGCTGTTCACCACACCGGTCATATACTTGTGGCTGGAGCGACTGTTCCATCGGCCCGCCCACCAGCCAGGGTCGGCGCCGACGGCGGCGCTGGCGAGCACAGACCACTGAGGCAGGGCCATGCGCGTTCTGATTATCGAAGACGAAGAAAAAACCGCGGACTACCTGCACCGCGGCCTGACCGAACAGGGCTACACCGTGGACGTGGCGCCGGACGGCATCGAGGGGCTGCACCTGGCCCTGGAAACCGACTATGCGGTGATCGTGCTCGACGTGATGCTGCCGGGCCTGGACGGCTTCGGCGTACTGCGGGCCCTGCGCGCCCGCAAGCAGACCCCGGTGATCATGCTCACCGCCCGGGAACGGGTCGAGGACCGCATCAAGGGCTTGCGCGACGGCGCCGATGACTACCTGGGCAAGCCCTTCTCCTTCCTCGAACTGGTGGCCCGCCTGCAAGCCCTGACCCGTCGCAGCGGCGGCCATGAACCGGTGCAGGTGAGCATTGCCGACCTGTGGATCGACCTGATCAGCCGCAAGGCCACACGGGCCGGCCAGCGCCTGGACCTGACGGCCAAGGAGTTCTCCCTGCTCAGCGTCCTGGCCCGCCGCCAGGGTGAAATCCTCTCGAAAACCGCCATTGCCGAAATGGTCTGGGACATCAACTTCGACAGTGACGCCAACGTGGTGGAAGTGGCAATCAAACGCTTGCGAGCCAAGCTCGACGGGCCGTTCGAACAGAAGTTGCTGCACACCATTCGCGGCATGGGTTATGTGCTGGAGAGTCGCAGTGATGACGCTCCCTAACAGCATCGCCCTGCGCCTGAGCGGCCTGTTTACGCTGGTAGCGGCGTTGGTGTTCCTGTTGATCGGGGGCGCTTTATACCAACAGGTCGCCAAGGGCCTGGGGCTGTTGCCCGAAGCCGAGCTCGATGCCCGCTACAGTGTCCTGGAGTCCACCGTTGGCCGCTACGGCACGCCTGAACACTGGGTGAAGATCAACAACAAGCTGCGGTTGCTCGGTGAAGAAGACAAACGCATCCATTTCTGGATCGTCAGCGACGATCCACGCTTTGAATACGGCGATCCCGATGCGCAGATCCGCACCTTTGCCCAAGGCCCCCTGGGTAAGCGCGACCTGACCTTGCCCCATCGGCACTACCCGGTGAAAGTACTGGTGAGCCAGTTCCCGGCCAAGGACCAGCGTCCGCCGCTGCGCTTCATGATCGGCATCGACACCCAGACCTTCTACCAGACCCAGCATCGCCTGCTGGTGGCGCTGGTGAGCCTGGCGATTGTCGGTGTGCTCCTCGCCTCGTTGCTGGGCTACTGGGTCGCGCGCATCGGCCTCAAGCCGCTGATCAAGCTGTCCGATGAAGCCCGACGCCTGGCCCCGCCCCGCCTGTCCGGGCGCTTGCAGCTGTCGCCCCTGCCGCCGGAGCTGAGCCAGTTTGTCAGTTCCTTCAACGCCACCCTCGACCGGGTCGAACAGGCTTACTCGCGGCTGGAATCGTTCAACGCCGACGTCGCCCATGAATTGCGCTCGCCCCTGACCAACCTGATCGGCCAGACCCAGGTTGCGCTGACCCGTGGGCGCTCGGCCGAACACTACTTCGAAGTGCTGCAATCGAATCTCGAGGAGTTGGAGCGGCTGCGTTCGATCATCAACGACATGCTGTTCCTGGCCAGCGCCGACCAGGGCAGCAAGGCCACCAAACTGACCAGCACCTCCCTGGCCGGCGAAGTGGCAACCACCCTCGACTACCTGGACTTCATTCTCGAAGACGCCCAGGTCCAGGTCCGGGTGAGCGGCGATGCCCAGGCCAACATCGAGATCGCCCACCTGCGGCGGGCGCTGATCAACCTGCTGAGCAACGCCGTACAGCACACCGCGCCCGGGCAAGTGATCGACGTGCACATCGAAGCCCTTGGCGACCAGATCAGCCTCGCGGTCACCAACCCCGGCGAACCCATTGCCAGCGAGCACCTGCCGCGCCTGTTCGAACGCTTCTATCGCGTCGATGCCTCGCGCAGCAACAGTGGCGCCAACCATGGGCTGGGGCTGGCCATCGTCAAGGCAATCGCGCTGATGCATGGCGGGGACGTATTCGTGCGCAGTGACCAGGGCGCCAACACGTTCGGGATCCGCTTACCCGCCTGAGGCCTCCACAAGGTTCGATCTTTTCCAGCATTGAATGCTGGGTGAAAGCCAACTCGATCAAAATCGACAGATCGCAGCCTTCGGCACCTCCTACCCGGTTATTGCGCAAACACTGATTGCCCGCCTTCACCGATCCAAGCACAATCAGCAAAAGGCCAGCATCTGGTTCATTGCCGGTTTGCAATCCTTTGGGACGGATCCCAGCCACATCACAATGCAGACATCGGACCCATGAGCGCGCGCAGTGCGACACCCGGCAACACCCCGTCTTCGATACGTTCCGAACGGGTACTCGTACTGGCCAGTTCGCTGGTTGTCATTGCCATCCTGAGCATCGTGACTTTCCTGCTGATTCGCGAACATGCCGCCGCACAACAGGCAGCGACACGTGCGGCGACCAATATCGTGCAACTGATTGACGCCGATGTGTTGCGTAACGTGGAGCTCTACGACCTGTCGTTGCAAGGTCTGGTCGCTGCTGCCAAACGCGACGACCTGGGAGACGTTTCGCCAGCGATTCGCCATCTGGCACTGTTCGACCGCGCCACCGCCGCCCCCTACAAAGGCGACATCCTGCTGCTGGACAAACGCGGCGATGTGATCGCTGACTCCGCCTCGATCACACCGCGCAAAGGCAACTATGCCGATCGGGAGTATTTCCAGTCCCATGTCCAGGATCCAAGCCCGGGCATGATGATCAGCCGCCCGTTCCGCTCCAGAAGCCATGCGCAGGACTGGCGCATCAGTTTCAGCTATCGACTGAGCGACGAACGAGGCGAGTTCATGGGCGTGGCCGAGGCCGCGATGCGCCTCAACTACTTCAACCAATTGTTCAAGAGTCTGAACATCGGTCATGGCGGTACGGTCAACCTGGTCAGCCGCGACGGGATTGTGTTGGCCCAGGAACCGCCTCTGGCCGACGACATGATTGGCAAGGATTTCAGCAACCGACCGAACTTCGTACGCATCCTGCGCGAAGGCAATGGCAGCTTTACCGGCATATCCAGTGTCGACCAGACCCAGCGCCTGTACACCTTTTCCCAGGTGGGCAACTTGCCCTTGATCGTCGTGGTGGCGCTCTCCTCTCAAGAGGTGTTCGCATCATGGCAACGCACGGCATTGTTGGTCAGTGGCGCTACCGGCGCGCTGTGCATCGGTTTGCTCTGGCTCACCTGGCTGCTGCGCCGCGAATTGCGACGCCGCTACAGAGCTGAACAGGAATTGGCTCAACTGGCATCCGTCGACTCCCTTACAGGACTGGCCAACCGACGAACACTGGACGAGACGTTGCAACAGGAATGGCTGCGCGCCCAACGTTCGGGGCAACCGTTGTCTGTCTTGATGATCGATGCGGATCACTTCAAGGCATTCAATGATCGCCATGGCCATCAACGGGGTGATGAGGCCTTGCGAGCTTTGGCGCAATTGATCGGCAAGCATGTTCGTCGCCCCGCCGACCTGGCAGCGCGCTACGGTGGTGAAGAATTCTCGGTGGTGCTGCCGGAAACCAGCACCGCCGGTGCGTTCACCATGGCCCAAAACATTCGCGACGCGGTTGAACAGTTGCCACCTGTGATCGAGGGGGGAGCGCCGATGACGGTGAGTATTGGCATCGCCACTTGGGTAAACGGGCCGTATGGCGAGCTCCAGCAACTTTTGTTCGCCGCGGACAAGGCGCTGTACCAGGCTAAGGCCAGTGGGCGTAATCGTGTGGTTTGCGCGATGTGACGCTTTCCCTGTGGCTGTTCACTTAGTGTGTATATCCGTTGCTGCGGTAATTTGCCCCACCACTCGGCACCTCGCTAAGGCTCGGTGTGCCCTCACTCCGGCATTGCTCCGTGGGCCCGCCGCGAAGGGCCATCCATGGCCCAGCGCGGCTAACCCGGCATCCATGCCGGGTTGCCCACTCCACAACACCTTCGTTCAGCCAGCGTGGTTAACGGGGCACCCGAGATCAACGTCCACCGCGAGGCGGCCTGATAGCCGACCTGGTTCTCCTGGTCGTACACCTGTCAGATCTGTGGGAGCAAAGCTTGCTCGCGAAGAGGCCGGCACATCCAACATCACCGCAAGCTGACACACCACCTTCGCGAGCAAGCTCGCTCCCACATTTAAATCTTCAGTGAACACAAAACTTATGCACAACACAGCTCCTCTGTGGGAGCGAGCTTGCTCGCGATGAGGCCAGCAAGCCCAACATCCATGTGACTGAACCACCGGCATCGCGAGCAAGCCCGCTCCCACAATGGGATCTGAGTACGACCGGGAGAGCCAGATCGGCTGTCAGGCCGCCTTCGCGAGCAGGCTCGCTCCCACAGTTGGGTCCGAGTACGACCGGGAGAGCCAGGTCGGCTATAAGGCCGCCTCGCGAGCAAGCTTTGCTCCCACAGGTCCTGCTCAAACAGATCTGATGGGTGTACGACCAGGAGAACCAGGTCGGCTACTAGGCCGCCTCGGGGCGGACGTTGATCTCGGGCGCCCCGTTAACCACGATGGCCGAACGCAGGCATTGATCCGTGGGCATCCCGGCATGGATGCCGGGATAGCCGCGCTGGGCCATGGATGGCCCTTCGCGGCGGGCCCACGGAGCAATGCCGGAGTGAGGGCACACCGAGCCTTAGCGAGGTGCCGAGTGGTGGGGCAAAAGCGTTTTTGGTTACTTTTGGCGCTCTTCCAAAAGTGACCCGCCGTAAGGGCGGAACCATAAGCCGCCATTACCAAAATAACGGATATACACACCAAAAAAGCGCCCATAAAAAAAGGCCACCCAAAGGCAGCCTTCAAAAACTAGAGAGGTTTTTTTGCTTACACGGCCGCTACAGGGCGCATGTAAGAGATTGGCGCGGTGCTGGCGTCTTCGAACGTCACGACTTCCCAAGCATCTTTCTGCTCAATCAACTTGCGCAGCAGCTGGTTGTTCAGTGCATGGCCGGACTTGAAGCCCTTGAACTCACCAATCAGGCTATTGCCCAGCAGGTAGAGGTCGCCGATTGCATCGAGGATCTTGTGTTTGACGAATTCGTCTTCATAGCGAAGGCCGTCTTCGTTCAAGACACCATCGGAATCGACCACGATCGCGTTTTCAACACTGCCGCCGAGTGCGAGGTTGTGCTTGCGCAGGTACTCGATGTCACTCATGAAACCAAAGGTACGGGCGCGGCTGACTTCTTTTACGAACGAAGTGCTGGAAAAATCCACGCTTGCACTCTGGGTGCGGTCACGGAAAACCGGGTGATCGAAATCGATCTCGAAGCTCACCTTGAAACCTTCGAAAGGGACGAAAGTGGCGCGCTTGTCGCCATCTTCCACTGTCACTTCCCGCAGGATGCGGATGAACTTCTTGGCCGCGTCCTGTTCTTCCAGGCCAGCCGATTGAATCAGGAATACGAAGGGTCCGGCACTACCATCCATGATCGGGACTTCGGACGCGGAGAGCTCGACGTAGGCGTTATCGATGCCCAGGCCAGCCATGGCCGAGAGCAAATGCTCCACCGTATCCACTTTGGTGTCACCGTTGACCAATGTGGTCGACATAGTGGTTTCACCAACGTTTTCCGCGCGAGCAGGAATCTGCACCACAGGGTCGAGGTCGGCACGACAAAACACAATGCCGGTATCGATAGGCGCGGGCTTGAGGGTCAGGTAGACCTTCTCGCCGGAGTGCAAGCCGACACCTGTGGCACGGATAATATTCTTCAGGGTGCGTTGTTTAATCATGGCATGGGCCGCTTCAGCGCAAATTGCGAACTGGTATCAACAAAGGCTGGCGATGATAGCAGACCAGACCTTTGCTGAACACCAATCACCCGTATCCCCCTGATACATTTCATCAATCGGCCTGACGACGCAGGAAAGCCGGGATGTCCAGGTAATCCAGATCGTCTTGCGGATTCATCTTCGCGGCAGTCGCAGCACCGGCCTGGGCCTGGTTGCGCATGACGGTCGGACGGTCCAGGTCACGGTAGTTCACCGCAGGCGCTTCCTGACGCGAAGCCACTTGTTGCTGCGGTTGCGAAGCCATGGAAGTGTGAACGGTATTGTCGATGACCTTCACAGGCTTCTCGATTTTCGCGCCCAGACCCGTGGCAACCACGGTCACGTGCAGCTCGTCGCGCATGTCCGGATCGATAACGGTACCGACCTTGACCATCGCGTGCTCGGAAGCGAAGGCTTCGATGATGCTACCCACGTCGGAGTACTCACCCAGGGACAGGTCAGGACCGGCGGTGATGTTCACCAGGATGCCGCGTGCACCTTGCAGGTTCACGTCTTCGAGCAACGGGTTGCGGATGGCCGCTTCGGTGGCCTCGCGTGCACGGTTCGGACCGCTGGCGCAGCCAGTGCCCATCATTGCCATGCCCATTTCGCTCATGACAGTCCGTACGTCGGCAAAGTCGACGTTGATCATGCCCGGACGCTTGATGATGTCGGAGATACCGCGAACGGCACCGGCCAGTACATCGTCAGCCTTGGCGAAAGCCGACAGCAGGCTTGCGTCTTTACCGAGGATGGTCAGCAGCTTCTCGTTGGGAATGGTGATCAACGAGTCGACGCTTTCAGACAGCAGACGGATACCTTCGTCGGCGATCTGCATACGCTTGCGGCCTTCGAAAGGGAACGGACGAGTCACCACCGCAACGGTGAGGATCCCCATTTCCTTGGCCACTTCGGCGATGATTGGCGCCGCACCGGTACCGGTGCCGCCGCCCATGCCCGTGGTGATGAACACCATGTTGGTGCCTTGCAGGACTTCTGCGATGCGCTCACGGTCTTCGAGAGCGGCCTGACGACCGACTTCCGGGTTGGCGCCGGCGCCCAGGCCTTTGGTCACGCCAGTGCCCAATTGCAGGATGGTCCGCGCGCCGATGGATTTCAGCGCCTGGGCATCAGTGTTGGCGCAGATGAATTCAACGCCTTCAATGTTGCTCTTGACCATGTGGTTGACAGCGTTGCCGCCGCCACCGCCGACACCGATTACTTTGATAACCGGGCTAGCGGGGATGTTGTCTACGAGTTCGAACATTTTCCCTCTCCTTTCATTCTCTAGTTTTTTCGCCTACTGCGTTTGCTGCGTCTTCCCGCGCCAAGCCTGAAACCTGCCGCTTGAAGCTTTGAAACTGTTTAAAAGTTGCCTTTGACCCAAGCCTGGAGCCGCTCGAACAGCGGAGCCTTCGGCTCGTCGCTGCTGTAGCTGTCGCGGCTGCCGATGCCCGAAAACGAAATCCCGTCGGACTGTTTCTGCAGGCCGTACATCAACAGGCCCACGCCGGTGGAATAGATCGGGTTGCGGACCACGTCATCCAGGCCCTTGACGCCATGGGGCACGCCCAGGCGCACCGGCATGTGGAAAATCTCTTCGGCCAGCTCGACCGCGCCTTCCATCTTCGATGTACCGCCGGTCAGCACGATGCCGGCCGGGATCAGGTCTTCGTAGCCACTGCGACGCAGTTCGGCCTGGATCAGCGTGAACAGCTCGTCGTAACGCGGCTCGACCACTTCGGCCAGGGCCTGGCGCGACAGTTCGCGCGGTGGACGGTCGCCGACGCTTGGCACCTTGATGGTTTCGCCGGCACCGGCCAGCTTCGCCAGGGCGCAGGCGTAACGGATCTTGATTTCCTCGGCGTACTGGGTCGGGGTGCGCAACGCCATGGCGATGTCGTTGGTCACCTGGTCACCGGCAATCGGGATCACCGCCGTGTGGCGAATGGCGCCTTCGGTGAAGATCGCGATGTCGGTAGTGCCGCCGCCGATGTCCACCAGGCACACGCCCAGCTCTTTCTCGTCGTCGGTCAGCACCGAGTAGGCCGAAGCCAGCTGCTCGAGGATGATGTCGTCGATTTCCAGGCCGCAGCGGCGCACGCATTTCTCGATGTTCTGCGCCGCGTTCACCGCACAGGTCACCACGTGGACCTTGGCTTCCAGGCGCACGCCGGACATGCCCAGGGGCTCACGCACGCCTTCCTGGTTATCGATCACGTAATCCTGCGGCAGGGTGTGCAGCACACGCTGGTCGGCCGGGATCGCCACGGCCTGGGCCGCATCAAGCACGCGCTCCAGGTCAGCGGAGCTGACTTCACGATCACGAATCGCCACGATGCCGTGGGAGTTCAGGCTGCGGATGTGATTGCCCGCCACGCCGACGAACGCCGAGTGGATCCGGCAACCGGCCATCAGTTGCGCCTCTTCGATGGCGCGCTGGATCGATTGCACGGTGGACTCGATGTTCACCACCACGCCTTTTTTCAAGCCGCGGGACGGGTGTGTACCGATCCCGACGATGACCAGCGTGCCGTCGTCCGCGACTTCGCCTACCAGCGCCACCACCTTGGAAGTGCCGATATCGAGACCGACGATCATTTTCCCGCTTTGCACGTTTGCCATGGGTCCTGCCTCTTCTTAATTCTTCGCGACGGCGGGTTCGGCCGTCGTGGGCGCTACAGGTTCCCGCCAGCCAACAGCCAGGCCGTTGGCGTAGCGCAGATCGATGCGCGCAATGTTCGTAATCTGTTCTTTGAGCGTCTTGTCATAGATGGCGATGAAGCGGCGCATCTTTTCCACCAGGTTGCCGCGACCGAGCAACAGCTCGATGCCCGGCCCCGAGCTGCCCGCGCCAGTGGTCAGGAACCAACTGCCGCGCTCACGCAATTCCAGGCGCGCGATGGAGAAGCCCAATGGCCGCAACATCTGGCTCAACACCTGGTACTGCTGCATCACTTTCTGCTGGGCCCGCTGTGGGCCGAACAGTTGTGGCAAATGTTCATAGTTGGCCAGTTCCCGCGGCGTAAACGCCTGGCCCTGGTTGTTCAACAACGACTCGTCGCCCCAACGGGCCACCGGCAATTGTTCTTCCAGGCGGATCGACACCTGGTCAGGCCACACCCGCCGGACTTCGGCGTGGGCGATCCAGGGCATCTGTTCCAGCTCCGTGCGCATGCCCGCCAGGTCGATGGTGAAGAAGCTCGACGCGACGAACGGAGCGATCCGCTGCTGCACCGCCTGCTGGCTGATGTAGCTCAGGTCACCCTGGACGTTGATCCGGGCGATCGGCCGGTCGGCATAAGGCAGCAACCGTTGCGCACCTTCATACGTGCCGAACCCCAGCGCCACCAGCAGCACCGGCCAGAACAAGCTCTTGAGAAAACCAAAATTGGCTTTCGGCAAGCGCGCCGACATCGGCTCTTTGGCCACCATTCGGCTGGCACCCCGCGGCACCGGCTTGCGACCGGGTGCGGATGGCTGATGACGAAGCGATGCGCCTTGCATGGCTTAACCTCTTGGCTCTTGATGGCCGACGCTGGCGGCCAGGATCGACAGCACCAGTTGCTGGAAATCCAGACCGGCGGCGCGAGCCGCCATCGGCACCAGGCTGTGATCGGTCATGCCCGGCGCGGTGTTGACTTCCAGGAACCAGAACTGCCCATCGGCGTCCTGCATCACGTCTGCCCGGCCCCAACCGGCGATACCCAGCGCCTCACAGGCCTTGGCCGTGAGGTCCATCAGTTGTTTTTCCTTGGCGGCGTCCAGCCCGCAGGGAATGCGGTACTGGGTATCGTTGGCGACGTACTTGGCGTCGTAGTCGTAGAACGTGTGGGGCGTGCCCAGCGCAATCGGGGGCAACACCTGGTCACGCAGGGTGGCGATGGTGAACTCGGGACCGGAGATCCATTGCTCGACCAACACTTGCGAATCGTAGGAACTGGCGTCTTTCCATGCCGCGGTCAACTCAGGCAGCGAATTCACTTTCGCCATGCCGATACTTGAACCTTCATGGGCCGGTTTGACGATCAAAGGGAAGCCCAGTTCCGTGGCCGCCGAAATACAATCGGCCTCGGAAGCCAGCACGGCGTGGCGTGGCGTCGGAATGCCGAGGCTGTGCCAGACCTGCTTGGTGCGCAGCTTGTCCATCGCCAGGGCGGAGGCCAGGATGCCGCTGCCGGTGTAGGGAATGCCCAGGCATTCGAGCAGGCCTTGCATGCTGCCGTCTTCGCCACCGCGACCGTGCAGGATGATGAACGCGCGGTCGATCTTTTCGCTCAGCAGGCGCTGCAGGAAATCATCGCCCACGTCGATGCCGAATGCGTCGACACCGGCGCCTTGCAGGGCTTGCAGCACGGCGTTGCCGGACTTGAGGGAGACCTCGCGCTCGGCGCTCTTGCCACCGAACAGCACGGCAACGCGGCCGAAGGCTTTCGGATCAAGGGTCGAGACCAGGTTGGCATAGGCAGCAGTCATTTCAGTTTCCCCTCGCTGGCGGCCACGATTGCCCCGGCGAATAACGGACTGTTCAACAGTTTCGGGGCCAGGCCTCCGATGTCACCGGCACCCTGGCACAGCAGGATGTCGCCGGCGCGCAACAGCGGCTTGACCAGCGGCGCGAGGTCCACGCCGCGTTCGATGTAGATCGGGTCCAACTGGCCGCGCTGGCGAATGCTGTGGCACAGCTGGCGGCTGTCGGCCCCCGGGATCGGCTCTTCACCGGCCGGATAGACTTCCATCAACAGCAGCACGTTGGCGTCGGCCAGCACCTGGACGAAATCGTCATACAGGTCGCGGGTGCGGCTGTAGCGGTGCGGCTGGTAGACCATCACCAGGCGGCGTTCCGGCCAGCCACCGCGCACGGCCTTGATCACCGCGGCGACTTCAGTCGGGTGGTGGCCGTAGTCGTCCACCAGCATCACGTTGCCGCCGTCCACCGGCAGTTCGCCGTAGACCTGGAAGCGTCGGCCCACACCCTGGAAGCCGGACAGGCCCTGGACGATGGCTTCATCGCTGACGCCTTCGTCGGTGGCGATGCAGATGGTCGCCAAGGCATTCAGCACGTTGTGGTTGCCGGGCATGTTCACCGACACGTCCAACGGTTCGTGATCCGGGCGCAACACGGTGAAGAACGTTTGCATGCCCTGCTGGCGCACGTTGATGGCGCGTACGTCGGCGTCTTCGCCAAAGCCATAGGTCACGGTCGGACGCTTGATCAGTGGCAGGATTTCGCGCACCACCGGATCGTCCAGGCACACCACCGCCAAACCGTAGAACGGCAGGTTGTGCAGGAACTCGACGAAGGTTTTCTTCAGTTTGTTGAAGTCACCGTCGTAGGTCGCCATGTGGTCGGCGTCGATGTTGGTGACCACGGCCACCAGCGGTTGCAGGTGCAGGAAACTCGCATCGCTTTCGTCGGCTTCGGCGATCAGGTAGCGGCTGGTGCCCAACTGGGCATTGGTGCCCGCGGCATTCAGACGGCCACCGATCACGAACGTCGGGTCCAGGCCACCGGCCGCGAACACCGAGGCGATCAGGCTGGTGGTAGTGGTCTTGCCGTGGGTACCGGCGACGGCGATGCCGTGGCGATAGCGCATCAGCTCAGCCAGCATCTCGGCCCGTGGTACCACGGGGATGCGGCGTTCCAGGGCGGTGGCGACTTCCGGGTTGGAAGTGTTCACGGCACTGGAAACCACCAGCACGTCGGCATTGGCGGCGTTCTCGGCACGGTGGCCGATAAAGATCTGCGCGCCGAAGGACTCCAGGCGCTCGGTGACCGGGGAGGCCTTCAGGTCGGAACCCGAGACCTGGTAACCCAGGTTCAGCAGCACCTCGGCGATCCCGCACATGCCCACGCCGCCGATACCGACGAAGTGGATGCGGCGGATACGGCGCATTTCCGGTTGCGGCATGGCTTTGCGATTCTCAACCATGGGCCACCTCCAGGCAGGTATCGACCACTTGGGTCGTGGCATCGGGTTTGGCCAGGCGACGTGCGGCGCGGGCCATGTCTTCAAGTCGTTGCGGCTGCATCAAAACCTCTGTCAGGCGGGCGGCAAGATCCGCGGCGCCAGTCGTTCTTTGCGGCATCAGGAAGGCAGCGCCTTCACGGGCCAAATAATCGGCGTTACGGGTCTGGTGATCGTCAATGGCGTGAGGCAAAGGCACGAGCATCGAGGGCAGACCGGCGGCAGCCAGTTCACTGATGGTCAGCGCGCCTGCGCGGCAGACCACCAGGTCGGCCCAGCCATAGGCTTGGGCCATGTCGTTGATGAAGGGCTGCACTTGCGCCTCGACGCCGGCGGCGCGGTAGCGCTCGGCAGTCACTTCATCGTGTTGTTTGCCGGCCTGGTGAAACACTTCCGGGCGCAGTTCGGGGGCGACCTGCGACAGGGCTTCGGGCAGCAATTTGTTCAACGGTTCTGCCCCCAGGCTTCCGCCCAGGACCAGCAAACGCGCCTTGCGTCCAGCCAGGGCTGGGCGCGGTGTATCGAAAAACAGCTCGGCACGCACCGGATTACCGGTGGTACGGCGGCTGCCCGACAGGGTAAAGGTGTCGGGAAAGGCTTCACAGACCCGGGCGGCCAACGGCACCAGTAACCGATTGGCGGTACCGGCCACGGCGTTCTGCTCGTGGACGATCACCGGCACACCGGCCAGTTTTGCCGCAACACCGCCAGGACCGGTCACATAACCACCGAAGCCCACCACGCACACCGGCCGCAAGCGACGGATGATCGCCCGTGCCTGCCAGATCGACTTGAGCAGCATCAGCGGCGCCTTGAGCAACGACAGCTTGCCCTTGCCCCGCAGGCCGCTGGCGTTGATCCGGTGCAGTTCGAGGCCGGCGCCAGGTACCAATTCGTTCTCGATCCCCCGCGGCGTGCCCAGCCAGTGCACGGTGTAGCCGCGCGCCTGGAACTCCCGGGCACAGGCCAGCGCCGGGAAGACATGCCCGCCGGTGCCGCCGGCCATGATCAGCACGTTAGCGCCCATGAGTCGGCTCCTCGGCGAAGTCGCTTTCCTGGAATTCCATCTCTTCGCTGCCCAAGTGGGTTCGACTCTCCCATTCGATGCGCAGCAACAGCCCGAGGCAGGCACAGCAGATCACCAGGGAACTGCCGCCATAACTGAGGAACGGCAGCGTCAGGCCCTTGGTCGGCAATAGGCCGACGTTCACGCCGATGTTGATCAGGAACTGGCCGATCCACAGGAACGACAGGCCATACGCCACGTAGGCGGCAAAAAACTGCTTGGCCTTCTCGGCCCACAAGCCGATGTACATGCCGCGCACGCAGACGAACACGAACAGGGCAACGGTGCACAAGGAACCCACCACCCCCAGCTCTTCGGCCAGGACCGAGAACACGAAGTCGGTGTGGGCTTCCGGCAGGTAGAACTGCTTCTGCACGCTGTTGCCCAGGCCCACGCCCAGCCATTCGCCGCGACCGAAGGCAATCAGTGCCTGGGTCAATTGATAGCCGGAACCGAACTGGTCGGCCCACGGATCGGTAAAGGTGATCAGGCGCGCCATCCGATACGGTTGTGCCTGTACCAGCACCGTCACGGCCCCCACCGCCAGCGCGACCATCAGGGTAAAACGGAACAGCCCGACGCCACCCAGGAACAACATGGCCGCCGCCGCGCCCATCATCACCACCGTGGCGCCGAAGTCCGGCTCCATCAGCAGCAGGCCCGCCATCGGCAGCAACACGATGAACGGCTTGAAGAAACCCATCCAGCTCTCGCGCACTTCCTTCTGGCGACGCACCAGATAACCGGCGAGGTAGATCACCACGAAGACCTTGGCGATCTCCGACGGCTGAACGTTGAAGAAGCTGAAGCCGATCCAGCGCATGGAACCGTTGACCTCGCGGCCAATACCCGGCACCAGCACCATCACCAACAGGCCGAAGGCACCGAGCAGCATCAGCCAGCCGAGGCGTTGCCAGGTGGCGATCGGCACCATCATGGTGACGATGCAAGCGCCCAGGCCAATCAGCAGGTAAATCAGGTGGCGGATCATGTGGTAAAGGGTGTTGCCCGACTGCACGGCGGCCACTTCCGACGACGCGGAGGTGATCATCACCAGGCCCAGGCCCAGCAAGGCCAGGCAACCGGCGAGCATCGGGAAATCCAGGTCGATGCCACGCCCGGTAATCAACGGCGACGGGTACGGCTTGATGATATTCAGCAGGCTCATGCCAAGTCCTCCGCGGCCCGGGCAAACAACTGCCCGCGCTCTTCGTAGTTCTTGAACATGTCGAAACTGGCGCAGGCCGGTGACAGCAGCACCGCATCGCCTGGTTGCGCAAGGGCGCGGCACTGTTGCACCGCCTCGTCCAGCGAACCGACCCGAACCAGCGGCACGGCATCGCCGAGCGCCTGGGCGATCAATTCACGGTCGCGGCCCATCAGCACCACGGCACGGCAGTTGGCCGCCACCGGGTCACGCAGGTCCTTGAAGTCGGCGCCCTTGCCGTCGCCGCCGGCGATCAGCACGAGCTTGCCTTCGATGTCCGCGCCCAGACCTTCGATGGCCGCCAGCGCGGCACCGACGTTGGTGGCCTTGGAATCGTTGTACCAGGCCACGCCGTCCAGGTCGCGCACCCACTGGCAGCGGTGTTCGAGACCAGCGAAGGTGCGCAGGGCCGAGAGCATGGCGTCGAACGGCAGGCCGACCGCATGCCCCAGGGCCAACGCGGCCAGGGCATTGGCCTGGTTGTGGGCACCACGAACCTTCAGTTCACGCACCGGCATCAGGTTCTGGAATTCGAAGGCCAGGTATTTCTCGCCATTCTCTTCACGCAGCCCGAAGCCTTTGAAATCCGGCACGCCCAGGCCGAAGGACCAGCACGGCATGCCCTCGCCCAACAACGGACGGGTCAGGGCATCCTGGCGGTTGAACACCACTTGCCGGGCACCACGGAAGATCCGGTGCTTGGCCAGGTGATAAGCCGGCAGGCCGCTGTAGCGGTCCATGTGGTCTTCGCTGACGTTGAGCACTGTCGCCACTTCGGCGCCCAGGTGGTCGGTGGTCTCGAGCTGGAAGCTCGACAACTCCATCACGTACAGCTCGACCTCGTCGCTGAGCAGGTCCAGCGCCGGGGTACCCAGGTTGCCGCCCACGGCGACGCGCTTGCCGGCCGCCGCGGCCATCTCGCCGACCAGGGTGGTGACGGTGCTCTTGGCATTGGAACCGCTGATGGCAACGATCGGCGCCTTGGCGTTACGCGCGAACAGCTCGATGTCGCCGGACAATTTCACGCCACGGGCGGCGGCAGCCTGCAGGGCTGGAGTCGCCAGGGCCAGGCCGGGGCTCACGTAGAGCTCATCGGCGCGGCACAGGAACTCGACGTCCAGCTCGCCACAACGCACGTCCACCTGCGGATAGTCACGGCGCAGCGTGGCCAGCTCAGGCGGATTTTCCCGCGTATCAGCGACGGCAAACGACACGCCCCGGTTCGCCAGGAAGCGAACCAGGGACATGCCGCTCTTGCCGAGGCCGACAACGATGCGGAAGTGGTCAGAAGCGATCAGGGACACTCGTTCTACCTCAGCTTCAGGGTGGCAAGGCCGACCAGGACCAGAATCACGGTGATGATCCAGAAACGGACGATCACACGCGGCTCGGGCCAGCCCTTGAGTTCAAAGTGGTGGTGGATCGGCGCCATGCGAAATACCCGGCGGCCGGTCAATTTAAAGGACGCAACCTGAATGACGACTGACAGGGTCTCCATCACGAACACGCCGCCCATGATGAACAGGACGATTTCCTGGCGAACGATCACAGAGATGGTGCCCAGGGCCGCGCCCAGCGCCAGCGCGCCGACGTCGCCCATGAAGACTTGCGCCGGATAGGTGTTGAACCACAGGAAGCCCAGGCCGGCACCGATCAGCGCTCCGCAGAACACGATCAGCTCGCCCGCCCCCGGCACATAAGGGATCAGCAGGTATTCAGCGAACTTCACGTTACCCGACAGGTAGCAGAAGATCCCCAGCGCACCGCCGACCATCACCGTCGGCATGATCGCCAGGCCGTCGAGTCCGTCGGTGAGGTTGACCGCGTTGCTCGAACCGACGATCACCAGGTAGGTCAGCACGATGAAACCTGCGCCCAGCGGAATGCTGTAGTCCTTGAGCATCGGCAGGATCAGGGTGGTTTCCACTGGCGAGGCGGCGGTCATATAAAGGAAGATCGCCGCGCCGAGGCCGAATACCGACTGCCAGAAATACTTCCAGCGACTTGGCAGCCCACGGGAGTTCTTCTCGATGACCTTGCGGTAGTCGTCGACCCAGCCGATGGCGCCAAAGAGCAAGGTCACCAGCAGCACGACCCAGACATACCGGTTCGCCAGGTCGGCCCAGAGCAAGGTGCTGATGCCGATGGACGAGAGGATCAGCGCGCCACCCATGGTCGGGGTGCCGGATTTGGACAGGTGCGATTGCGGACCGTCGTTACGAACCGACTGGCCGATCTGCAGGTTCTGCAGGGTGCGGATCATCCACGGGCCCAGGAACAGCGACAACGACAGCGCGGTCAGCACACCCAGGATCCCGCGCAGGGTCAGGTACTGGAAGACCGCGAAGCCTTTGTGGAACTGTTGCAGGTACTCCGCTAGCAGCAGCAGCATTAATGTTTCTCCGTGGAGGCGCCGCACAGCGCCGCGACGATGTTTTCCATCGCTGCGCTGCGTGAGCCCTTGATCAATAAGGTGGTGTTCGGGTCCTGCTCGCCGCCCAGGGCCTGGATCAGTTCGGCCTGAGTGGTGAAATGCCGTGCGTGCTCGCCAAACGCGGCGACCGCATGGGCCATCATCGGACCGACCGCATACAGCGCGTCGACCTTGCCGCGCGCATAGGCACCGACGTCGTGATGCCCCTGTTGCGCCCACTCGCCCAGTTCACCGATATCCCCCAGCACCAATACGGTACGGCCGGAGAAACCGGCGAGGATATCCACGGCCGCGCACATGGACGACGGGTTGGCGTTATAGGTGTCGTCGATCACGCGCATGCCATTGCTGGCCAGTTGCGCGACGGAGCGCCCCTTGACTGGCTGTACGGCGTTCAACCCGGCGACGATGCCCGGCAGCGACACGCCCAGGGCATGGGCAGCCGCCGCCGCGGCCAGGGCGTTGGCAACGTTATGGGTGCCGAGCAGGTTCAATTGCACCCGCTCGGCGCCATCCGGGCTGTGCAGGTTAAAGGCCGGGCACCCGCGAGCGTCGCGGTCCAGGTCACTGGCGTAGAAATTCGCGGCGAGGTTGCTCAGGGCAAAGGTCAGCACCTTGCGCTCGCCCGCCCGGGTCTTCCAGATTTCGAAAGCCTTGTCGTCGAGATTCAGCACGGCGACGCCATCGGCATCCAGCCCCTCGATGATCTCGCCCTTGGCCTCGACAATTTTTTCCGGGCCGCCGAACTCGCCGACGTGAGCAGTCCCGGCATTGTTGAGTACCGCCACGTGGGGCTTGGTCATGCCCACGGTGTAAGCGATCTCGCCGAGCCGCGAAGCCCCCAGCTCGATGACGGCGGCACTGTGCTCCGGCGCCAGTTCCAGCAAGGTCAGCGGTACGCCGAGGTCATTATTCAGGTTGCCACGGGTCGCCAGCACCGGACCGCGGGTGCGCAGGATGCTGGCAAGCATTTCCTTGACCGTGGTCTTGCCGCTGGAGCCGGTGATGGCCGCGACCGGGTTGCCATACGCCGCGCGGTTCAGCGCGCCGAGCTGGCCCAGGGCCTGGCGAGTGTCGTTGACAAGCAATTGCGGCAGCGCGCTGTTGCTCACTTCGCGCTCGACCAGGGCCGCGACCGCACCTTTGCCCGCGACTTCGTTCAAGTAATCGTGACCATCGAAACGCGGCCCGGCCAAGGCGACGAACAATTGCCCCGGTGCGATTGCCCGACTGTCGATGCTGACGCCGTTGAAGGTGGCGTCCGCGGCGATGAGGCGCGCATTCAGGGCGTTGGTCAGTTCGCTGAGCTTCAGGGCTTTAAGCATGGGCCACCTCCCACGCGGTCAGGGCGTGATCGGCTTCCACCAGATCGGAGAAAGCATGGCGTTCGCCGTTGATTTCCTGATAGTCCTCGTGGCCCTTGCCGGCCAGGACGATGACATCGTCCGCCGAGGCGCTGGCGATCAACTGGGCAATGGCCTGGCCGCGACCAGCCACGAAGGTGACGTTGTCCACAGCCGCAAAACCGGCGCGGATGTCATCAAAAATCTGCTGCGGGTCTTCGCTGCGTGGGTTGTCGTCGGTGACCAGCACGCCGTCTGCCAGCCGCTCCACGACTTCGGCCATCAATGGGCGTTTGCCGCGATCACGATCACCACCGCAGCCGAACAGGCACAGCAACTTGCCCTTGGCGTGAGGTCGCAGGGCCGTGAGAACTTTTTCCAACGCGTCGGGGGTATGGGCGTAATCGACCACAACCAGTGGTTGAGCCCCACCGCCCAGACGCTGCATGCGACCGGCCGGGCCCTCGAGCTTCGGCAAGACCTTGAGAATCTCGTCCAGCGCATAGTCCAGGCCGAGCAAGGCGCCGATGGCCGCCAATACGTTGCTCAGGTTGAAACGGCCGAGCAAGGTGCTGCGCAAATGGTGCTCGCCCTGGGGCGTGACCAAGGTGGCGCGCACACCTTCGTCATTGAATTGCGCCTGGCGTACATAAAGGTAGGCGCTGGCATCTTCCAGGCTGTAGGTGATCAACCGCGACTCGCGTTTTTCGGCAGCCAGTTGCCGACCGAATTCGTCATCGAGGTTGATGACCCGGCACTTCAGGTCATTCCAAGCAAACAGCCTGGCCTTGGCTTCGCCGTAGGCCTGCATGGTGCCGTGGTAATCCAGATGATCCCGGGACAGGTTGGTCAACACCGCGACATCGAACGCCAGCGCGGTCACACGGCCCTGGTCCAAACCATGGGAAGAGACTTCCATCGCAACGGCCTTGGCACCGGCCTTTTTCAGGTCTGCCAGGGTCGCTTGCACGGCAATCGGGTTCGGCGTGGTGTGCAGGCCGCTTTCCAGCGCGCCATGGAAGCCGTTGCCCAAGGTGCCGACAATGCCGCAATGCTGGCCGAGCAGGTCCAGGGCCTGGGCCACCAGTTGGGTCACGCTGGTCTTGCCGTTGGTACCGGTCACGCCCACCAGGTTCAGGTGGCGGCTCGGGTCGCCATAAAAACGCCCGGCGATGTCCGACAGCTGCGCCGCCAGGCCCTTGACCGGAATCAGCGGAACGTCGGTGATCGGCAGCACGGTCGCGCCGTGCACTTCATACGCCACGGCAGCCGCGCCACGCTTCAGGGCGTCGGCGATATGGTCGCGACCATCGAAACGCGCACCCGGCACCGCCAGGAACAAGTCCCCGGCACGGACATTGCGGCTATCCAGGGCCAGTTCGCGGATCAACAGATCGTGACCGGCGTGGGCAAAAATCTTGTTCAGGCTCAGGGACATCAGCCACGCCCTCCTTCGGCTTTCAGGGGAACGACCGGTGCGGTATTGGCCTGCTGGGTCGGCGGCAGGTTGTCCGGGGTAATGTTCATCAGGCGCAGGGTGCCGGACATCACTTTGCTGAACACCGGCGCCGAGACCAGGCCACCGAAGTAGCCCGCCTTGCTCGGTTCGTCGATGACCACGACGATGGCGTAGCGCGGGTCGCTCATCGGGCCGAAGCCGGCAAACAGCGAACGGTAGGAATTCTCGGCGTAGCCTTTGGTGCCCACCGAGGTTTTACGGGCCGTACCCGATTTGCCTGCCACGTGATAGGCCGGGACCTGGGCGCGATAGACACCGCGCGGCGCTTCGATCACTTGTTGCAGCATGCCCTGCATGGTCTTGGCGACATCCTCCGGGATCACCTGGGTGGTCTGCGGCGCCTTGTCGGTCTTGATCAGGGTCAGCGGTGCCATCCGCCCGTTGTTCGCTAGCGCGGAAAACGCGTGGACCAACTGGATCGCGGTCACGGAAACACCGTAGCCGTAGGACAACGTGGCGGTTTCAGCCTTGCGCCAGTCGCGGTAGTTCGGCAGGTTGCCGACACGCTCGCCCGGGAAGCCCAGGCCGGTGTCCTGGCCGAGGCCGATTTTCTGGGCCAGGCGATAGATCGCCTCGCCGCCAATATCGAAGGCAATCTTGCTCATGCCGACGTTACTGGAATTGATCAGGATGCCGGTCAGGTCGAGCACCGGGCCTTCGGTCTTGGACACGTCACGAATGGTGTACTTGCCGATCTGCAGGGTGCCCGGATACACCTCGACGGTGTCGCTCGGTTTCCAGCGCCCGGTTTCCAGGGCCGCGGCCATGGACACGGCTTTCATGGTCGAACCGGGCTCGAACACGTCGATCATCGCGCGGTTGCGCATCATCGCCGGTTGCAGGTTGCGACGGTTGTTCGGGTTGTAGGTCGGCTGGTTGACCATCGCCAGGATCTCGCCGCTCTTCACGTCCATGATCACCAGGCTGCCGGCCTTGGCACCGTTCTCGACGATGGCATTGCGTAGTTCACGGTTGGCCAGGTATTGCAGGCGCAGGTCAATGGACAACGCCAAGGGCTTGCCGGCCTTGGCGTTTTTGGTGACTTGGACATCCTTGATCAGCCTGCCGCGCCGATCCTTGATGACCTGGCGCTTACCGGCGACCCCGGCGAGCCATTCGTCATAGGCCAGTTCGACACCTTCGCGCCCTCGGTCATCAATGTCGGTAAACCCGACCATGTGGGCGGTGACTTCACCGGCCGGGTAGAAACGCCGGAACTCTTCAATGCCGTAGACACCAGGCACTTTCAGATCGAGCACGCTCTGGCCTTGCTCGGGCGTCAACCCGCGCACCAGATAAATGAATTCCTTGTTGGCCTGGGCTTCGAGGCGCTCGGCCAGGGCCTTGGGATCCTGCCCGAGGGCAGCGGCCAGTGCTGGCCATTTTTCCTTGGCCTGCTGCATTTCCTTGGCGTTGGCCCACAAGGTGGTCACCGGGGTGCTCACGGCCAGGGGTTCGCCATTGCGGTCGGTGATCAAGCCACGGTGAGCCGGGATAGGAATATGCCGCACACTGCGGGCATCGCCCTGCCCCTTGAGGAAATCACGGTCGACGACCTGCAGGTCGATGATGCGCCATGAAATCGCCGCCACCATGATCCCGAGCAAGCCCAGGACCAGACGGAACCGCCACGGGAACAGCGCCCCTTCGAGTTTCATCATGGCGCCACCATCTGCACTTCGGCGGCGCCGGGAATGCGCATTTTCAGCTGCTCGGTGGCCAAGACTTCGATACGGCTATGGGCGGTCCAGGTGCTCTGCTCCAGGATCAACCGGCCCCACTCGGCCTGCGCCTTGTCGCGCACGCTCAGTTCGTTGTAGAGGGTATTGAGAAGCTGCCGGTTCCAGTGCGCGCTATAGGACACGGCGATGGCCGACACGAGCACGCCGATAAACAGCAGCAGCATGAAAAAGCTGCCGCCGGGCAGTGGCTTGGCGAAGAGCTTGCTCACCGCAACTTCTCCGCGACACGCATGACGGCGCTACGGGCACGTGGGTTGGCCTTGAGTTCAGCCTCGGAGGCGAACTGCGCTTTGCCATGGATCTTGATTTTTGGCACGAAGGCTTCGAAACGCACCGGCAGGTTGCGCGGCAGGTTATCGGCTTCGCCCTTGGTGAGTTTGCGCATGAACAGCTTGACGATGCGGTCTTCCAGGGAATGGAAGCTGATCACCACCAGCCGACCGCCGATCTCCAGCGCTTCAAGCGCTGCTTCGAGACCGACTTCCAGATCGCCCAACTCGTTATTGACGTGGATGCGCAAACCCTGGAAAGCACGGGTCGCCGGGTTCTTGCCCTTTTCCCAGGCCGGGTTGGCAACTTTCAGCACCTCGGCCAGGTCGCCGGTGCGCTCGAATGGCTTGATATCGCGCCGCTCGACCACGGCACGGGCCATGCGGCCGGAGAAACGCTCTTCACCGTATTCCTTGAAGACACGGGCGATTTCTTCCACCGGGGCAGTGTTGACGAATTCGGCGGCGCTGATGCCTCGGGACGGGTCCATGCGCATGTCCAGCGGGCCGTCATTGAGGAAACTGAAGCCGCGCTCCGGGTCGTCCAGTTGTGGCGAAGACACGCCCAGGTCGAGCAGCACGCCGCTGACCTTGCCGGCCAGGCCACGCTCGGCGACTTCCGAAGCCAGCTCGGCAAAGCTGCGTTGCACAATGACAAAGCGGCCGTCTTCGGCCGCCAGCGCTTGCCCGGTGGCAATCGCTTGAGGATCCTTGTCGAATCCCAGCAACCGGCCACCCGGACCGAGCTTGCTGAGAATCAACCGGCTGTGTCCGCCACGCCCGAACGTGCCGTCCAGATAGCAGCCATCAGGACGTACGGCGAGAGCCTCGACGGCTTCGTCAAGCAGTACGGTGATGTGGTTAAAGCCGCTATCAATAGTCACAGGATCAAATCACGCAGTTCATCAGGCATGGCGCCCGGTTGTTGAATAGCAGCGAGGTCAGCGGCGGAAACCGCATTCCAGGCATCTTCGTCCCACAGCTGGAACTTGTTCAGTTGGCCCACCAGCATCGCGCGCTTGTCCAGCTTGGCGTATTCGCGCAGGCGCGGCGGCACCAGGAAACGACCGCTGCCATCGAGTTCGAGGTCGACGGCATTACCGATCAGCAAGCGTTGCAAACGGCGGTTTTCTTCACGCAGCGAAGGCAGTGCGCGCAGTTTGGTTTCGATGATTTCCCACTCATCGAGAGGGTAAACACACAAACATGGGTCAACAGCGTCGATCGTGACGATTAACTGCCCCGAACTTCGCGAAACGAGCTCGTCACGATACCGGCTCGGCATGGCGAGACGGCCTTTTGCATCGAGACTGATAGCGTTAGCTCCGCGAAACACGTCTGCGTTTCTCCACTTTTTGGCGTTTTACCTTCAAAAAAACCCACTTCATGCCACTTTCCGCCACTTGCGCACACTATAGGAATGCGCCTACCGCACCGTCAAGGCGCGGATTGAAGGAAAAGCCTTATAGATCGGAGATTTAGGAGCGTTTCAGGAGGGGTAACAAGAATCTGACGTAGGAATTTTCGCCTCAACCCGAATGAGCACAGGAGGCTGCGCGCACAAGTTAAAGTGATTTGTTAAGAGTAAGATTTTTTTGGTATTAGGAACTGCGTCTGCCAGTGATTCCGGCAGGGAGGGAAAAAGGTGGAGAGTCGATCTGTAAGCCGGGTTCTGTCTTGAACAGTCATTCGTCTACGATGGCCATCACTGGACATCTTTAGCAACCTACCCGGTCCCAGCGCGGGCCACGCCTTGGGACCCTATTTGGTCTTGCTCCAAGTGGGGTTTACCTAGCCACGAACTGTTGCCAGACGTGCGGTGCGCTCTTACCGCACCTTTTCACCCTTACCGGCGCCGAAGCGCTTAGGCGGTTATTTTCTGTGGCACTTTCCGTAGGCTCACGCCTCCCAGGCATTACCTGGCACTTCGCCCTATGGAGCCCGGACTTTCCTCCCCCCCCTAATTTTCATAGAGGGCAGCGACTGTCCGATCGACTCTCCGCCGCGAAGGTTAACGGTAGAGCGCCTGAAGAACAAGCGCTAAAAGCCTTGGGCCAGCCCTGCGCCCTGCTTTCACTGACCCTTCTGTTTTTCCAGTGCGACCTGGTACAGCACGTTCTTGCGCTCACCGGTGATTTGCGCCGCAAGGGCCGCGGCGCGCTTGAGGGGCATTTCCTCGAGTAGCAGGTTCAGGATGCGCATCGCTTCGCTGCTGACAGCGTCTTCACTTTCCGGGGCTGTCCACCCAGCCACCAGGACGACACACTCGCCGCGCTGCTGGTTGCTGTCACCTTCGACGAAGGCTCGCAACTCGGCCAACGGCAACCCCTTGAGGGTTTCGAAGGTCTTGGTCAACTCACGAGCCAGCAGCGCCGGGCGCTCGGCGCCGAACACCAGCTCCATGTCTTGCAGGCATTCCAGGATGCGGTGCGGCGCCTCATAGAAGATCAGCGTGCGCGGCTCTTCCTTTATGGCCTCCAGGCGCGCCCGTCGCCCCACCGCCTTGGCCGGCAGGAAACCTTCGAAGATGAAACGGTCCGACGGCAGGCCTGCCGCCGACAGTGCTGCGATCAATGCACAAGCCCCCGGCACCGGCACCACGCTGATGCCCGCCGCCCGAGCCTGACGCACCAGATGATAGCCAGGGTCGGAAATCAGTGGCGTACCGGCATCGGAAATCAGCGCGACATTATCGCCCGCCAGCAGCCGGGTAATGAAACGACTGCCTTCATCCCGTTCATTGTGTTCATGACAGGCCGCCAACGGCGTGGAAATGCCAAAATGCTGCAGCAGGCGCTGGGAGTGGCGCGTGTCTTCAGCGGCGATCAGCGCAACCTCCTGCAGGATTTTCAGCGCCCGGGCACTGATATCGTCCAGGTTGCCGATGGGCGTCGCCACCACATAAAGCGAGCCGGCAGCGGAATTCAAAGCACCTGGAGCAGTCAAGACACACACCTCATGATCGGTAAAAACCGCCATTGTAGCGTGTTGTGGCGAGGAGATTTATCCCCGTTGGGCTGCGTAGCGGCCCCCCGGAAGGCTGGGCTCCCTTTTAACTGATATACCGAGGCTGCGTTTTTTGGGGGCCGCTACGCAGCCCAGCGGGGATAAATCCCCTCGCCACAGTTCAGTGCCGTCATCTTTTGTGGTGCACCGCACTCTTTGAAATACCTAAATTGATCGATTCACACCACTAACATCGCGCCCCGGCCAGTGCTTGGGTACAATTCGACGCTTATTTGATCTCGTATCAGGAACACTTACATGATCGCTTGCCTGCGGCTGCTCTCCGCCCTCTGCCTCGCTGCCCTCCTGGCGGCCTGCGCCAGCTCGCCCTCGTCCAGCCTTGGCGAACTCCCACGCACCCCGGATGCCAGTATCGAGCAGTTGCTCGAACAGGCCACTCAAAGCAAGAATCCGGAAAAAGCCGCCCTGCTGCGCCTGAGCGCTGCTGACCTGGCCTACCGCCAGGGCAATGCCGGCCAGTCCGCACAGATCCTGCAACAAGTGCCTATGGAGCAACTCAAGCCCGGCCAGCAGATTTTCGCCAGCACGCTGTCGGCTGAACTGGCGATGACCCGCAACCAGCCCAAGGCGGCACTGACCGCCCTGAGCCACCCAAGCCTGCAACACCTGAGCGAAATGCCGGTGGAGCAGCAGGTCCGTACCGGTACCGTCCGCGCCCGCGCCCTGGAGGCCGATGGCCAGACCCTGGCCGCCGCCAAGGAGCGCATTTTCATCGCGCCCCTGCTGGAAAACGACGCTGCGGCAAAAAACCACGAAGCCATCTGGTCGTTGATCGCCTCGCTGCCCACCGATCAGTTGCAGCCAAGCGCCAACGACGACCTAGGCGGTTGGCTGAGCCTGGCCCAGGCCGTCAAGACCGCCGGCACCCTGGAACAACAGCAGGCGGCCATCGACCACTGGCGCGAACAGAACCCGAAGCACCCCGCCGCCCTGCAGCTGCCAACCCCCCTGGTCAAGCTCAAGGAACTGGCGAGCCAGCCGCTGAGCAAGATTGCCCTGCTGTTGCCACAGAATGGCCCATTGGCCGCGGTTGCCAAGGCCTTGCGTGAGGGCTTCATGGCCGCGCACTACCAGGCCCAGCAGGCCGGGCAGAAGCCGCCAAGCATCCAGCTCTACGACAGCTCCAGCCTGACCTCCATGGACGAGTTCTATCGCAAGGCCCAGGCCGATGGCGTGCAGCTGGTAGTCGGACCGCTGGAAAAACCACTGGTCAAGCAAATCAGCACCCGCCCGCAACTGCCGATCACCACCCTGGCGCTGAACTACAGCGAAGGCGAGCAAGGGCCACCGCAACTGTTCCAGTTCGGCCTGGCACCGGAGGATGAAGCTCGCGAAGTCTCCCGCCGCGCCCGCGCCGATGGCCTGCATCGCGCCGCCGTCATGGTACCGAAGAGTGAATGGGGCGATCGTGTACTGAAAGCCTTCAGCCAGGACTGGCAGGCCAATGGCGGTACCATCATCGCAATCGAACGGGTCGACCAACCGGTCCAACTGGCCCAGCAGATCGCCGACATGTTCCAACTGCGCCAGAGCGAAGGTCGCGCCAAGAGCCTGCAAAGCACCGTTGGCACCACGGTCGCGGCCCAGCCGTCCCGTCGCCAGGACATCGAGTTCATCTTCCTGGCATCGACGCCGCAACAGGCCCAGCAGATCAAGCCGACCCTGAACTTCCAGTACGCTGGCGACGTGCCGGTCTACGCGACGTCTTCAGTGTTCAGCGCCAGCGGCGACCAGAATCAATATAACGACATGAGCGGTATCCGCTTCTGCGAAACCCCGTGGCTGCTCGACGCCAATGACCCGCTGCGCAAGCAGGTCACCGCCCAGTGGCCCCAGGCGGGCGGCAGCCTGGGTCGGTTGTACGCGATGGGTGCAGACGCCTATCGCCTGGCACCGCGCCTGGGTCAGCTCAAGACGTTGCCGGACAGCCGAATCGAAGGCCTGTCGGGCAGCCTGGCAGTGTCTCCAACCCAGCGCGTACAGCGTCAACTGCCATGGGCCGAGTTCGTCAACGGCCAGGTGCAGCGGCTGCCGGATACCCAGCGCTGATGCCTGACCGATCACGCCAGCAAAGCGGACGGGATGCCGAGGGCCAGGCCCTCGCGCATCTCCAGCAACAAGGCCTGCGGCTGGTGGCGCAGAACTGGTTGTGTAAACGCGGCGAGCTTGATCTGGTCATGCTTGACGGCGATACAGTAGTATTCGTCGAAGTCCGCTACAGAAAAAATACTCAATGGGGTGGCGCGCTCGACAGCATTGACGAGCGCAAGCGCCAGAAGCTGATTTTCGCCGCGCAGTATTTTCTGCAACGCGAGTCTCGCTGGGCCGATCATCCCTGCCGCTTCGACGTGGTTGCCATCGACAGCAACGCCGCTCAGTTGAACTGGCTGCAGAACGCTTTCGACAGTTGAGCGCCCATGCCGAGCCGGACACCTTCACCTAACTTTTTTGCTCTTTGCTTTGCGCGCCGCACATGTTTGTGCCGATAAGCCGCGCTACTTAAGGTCACACAGATGGACATGCAATCGCGAATTCGCCAGCTTTTTCAGGCCAGTATCGACACCAAGCAACAGGCGATGGACGTACTTGCACCGCACATCGAGCAAGCCAGCCAAGTGATGGTCAACGCGTTGCTCAACGAGGGCAAGATGCTTTCGTGCGGCAATGGCGGTTCGGCCGGCGACGCACAGCACTTCTCTTCGGAACTGCTCAACCGCTTCGAGCGCGAGCGCCCGAGCCTGCCAGCGATCGCCCTGACCACCGACAGCTCGACGATCACCTCGATCGCCAACGACTACAGCTACAACGAAATTTTCTCCAAACAGATCCGCGCCCTGGGCCAACCCGGCGATGTACTGCTGGCGATTTCCACCAGCGGCAATTCGGCCAATATTATTCAAGCGATCCAGGCCGCACATGATCGCGAAATGATTGTCGTAGCATTGACCGGTCGTGACGGCGGCGGCATGGCGTCCCTGCTCTTGCCAGAAGACGTCGAGATCCGCGTACCGGCCAATGTCACCGCACGTATCCAGGAAGTCCACCTGCTGGCGATCCACTGCCTTTGCGACTTGATCGACAGCCAACTGTTCGGGAGTGAAGAATGACCCCTAATCGCCTAGGCCTACTGGCCCTGACCCTGTGCCTCGGCATCAGCGGCTGCACATCGGTGGTTAACGCCAGCCGGGAAAAGCCGATTGAAGATGACCGCGGCACCCGCACCTTCGGCAGCAAGATCGACGACTCCCTGATTGAAACCAAGGTAGGCGTGAACATCGCCAAGGCCGATCCGGACCTGGACAACAACTCGCACATCGTCGTCACCAGCTTCAACGGCGTCGTACTGCTGGCCGGCCAGACCCCGCGCGCCGACCTCAAGGCCAAGGCCGAACAGGAAGCCAGCGCCGTGCAACGGGTCAAGACCGTGCACAACGAACTGCAGGTCCTGCAACCCTCCTCGCTGCTGGCACGCCAGAACGACGCCTGGTTGACCACCAAGATCAAGACCCAGATGCTCACCGACGCCAGCATTCCCGGCTCGCGTATCAAGGTTGTGACTGAGAATGGCATTGTCTATTTGCTGGGGTTGTTGACCAAAAAAGAGGCTGCGCAGGCGACCAACCTGGTGCAAGGTGTGTCTGGGGTGCAGAAAATCGTCAAATTGTTTGAGTATATTGACTGATTATTGAATTTCAGTTGCTCAAGAAAAACGGCGCTTCTTCCGAGACGGAAAGCGCCGTTTTTTTTGGGCTTCGCTTTTTTTGGGGTGTGATCGGTGTGTATATCCGTTGCTGCGGTAACGGCGGCTTAGGGTTCCGCTCTTACAGCGGCTCACTTTTGAGAAGCGCAAAAGTAAGCAAAACGCTTCTGCCCCCCCACTCGGCACCTCGCCTAGGCTCGGCATGCCTGAACGAAGGCATTGCTCCGTGGGCCCGCCGCGAAGGGCCATCCATGGCCCAGCGCGGCTAACCCGGCATCCATGCCGGGTTACCCACTCCACAACACCACCGTTCAACCAGCGTGGTTAACGGGGCGCCCGAGATCAACGTCCACCGCGAGGCGGCCTTAGAGCCGACCTGGTTCTTGATGGGGACCGCGTTTCTCCTGTGGGAGCGGGCTTGCTCGCGATGGCGGCGTCACAGTCGATGATGATGTTGGATGTGCTGACCTCTTCGCGAGCAAGCCCGCTCCCACAGGGGGACTCTGTTGTTTTCTATACCGTGGCGGGCTCCTTTTGCAGCGTGGTGATTCTTGTGTCTGCCTCAAGCATCATCTGCGCCGCCTTCTCGGCAATCATCAACGTCGGCGAGCAGGTGTTGCCCGAGGTGATGCGCGGCATGATCGAGGCGTCGGCGATGCGCAGGCCCTTGATGCCATGGACACGCAGTTGCGCATCCACCACCGCGTCGCGATCCTGGCCCATGCGGCACGTGCCGACCGGGTGGAAAATCGTCGTGCCAATCCGGGCGGCGGCCTGGTGCAGTTCCTCTTCGGTTTGCAGGCTGGGGCCCGGCAGGTATTCCACCGGTCTGAACGCGCTCAGGGCCGGGGCCGCGACGATGCGTCGGGTCAGGCGGATGGCGTCGGCGGCGATCCGCAAGTCTTCGGGGTGGCTCAGGTAATTGGGTTGGATCAGCGGTGCTTCGTGCGGGTCGGCCGAACGAATGTCCACCCGGCCACGGCTTTGCGGACGCAGGTCGCAGACCGACGCGGTGAACGCCGGGAAGCTGTGCAACGGTTCGCCGAAGCGTTCCAGGGACAACGGCTGCACGTGGTATTCGAGGTTGGCCGAGGCCTGCTCCGGGCCCGAGCGGGCGAATGCGCCGAGTTGGCTGGGGGCCATGGACAGCGGGCCGCTGCGGTCGTATAGGTAGCGCAGGCCCATGCCCATCTTGCCCCACAGGGTGCCGGCGATCTGGTTCAGGGTGCGGGCGTTTTCCAACTGGTAGATCAGCCGCAGTTGCAGGTGGTCTTGCAGGTTGCCGCCGACCCCGGGCAGTTCATGGGTCACGCCGATGCCCAGGCGTTGCAGCAGGCTGCGCGGGCCGATCCCGGAGCGTTGCAGGATCCCCGGCGAACCCACTGCCCCGGCGCACAGGACGATTTCCTTGCGGGCCTTGAAGGTCATGCCCTTGCCTTGCCAGCGCGCGCTGATGGCGTGGGCGCGGTCGTCACGCAGCAACACGCGGTCGACCTCGACGTCGGTCAACACCGTGAGGTTGGCGCGGTGGCGAACCGGCTTGAGAAACGCCTTGGCCGCGTTCCAGCGCACCCCGGCTTTCTGGTTGACCTGGAAGTAACCGCAGCCTTCATTGTCGCCGCTGTTGAAGTCGTCGACGTTGGGGATGCCGCTCTGTTCGGCGGCACTGCGAAAGGCATCGAGAATCGGCCATGACAGGCGCTGGCGTTCGACCCGCCATTCCCCACCGGCGCCGTGGAATTCGGACGCGCCGGCAAAGTGGTTTTCACTCTGGCGGAACAGCGGCAGCACGTCGTTCCAGGCCCAGCCAGCATTGCCCTCGGCGGCCCAGCTGTCGTAGTCCGTCGCCTGGCCGCGCATGTAGATCATGCCGTTGATGGAGGAGCAGCCACCCAGGACCTTGCCGCGGGGGTAGCTCAGGGCGCGGCCTTGCAGGCCTGGTTGTGCTTCGGTCTTGAAGCACCAGTCGGTGCGTGGGTTGCCGATGCAGAACAGGTAGCCGACCGGGATGTGAATCCACGGATAGTTGTCGCGCCCGCCGGCTTCGAGCAGCAGCACCCGGTGTTGCGGATTGGCCGACAGCCGATTGGCCAGCAGGCATCCGGCAGGGCCGGCGCCCACGATCACGTAATCGTATTCATCGACGACAGGTTGCATTCGCGACCTCATTCTTGTTTTTGTGGGATCCATCCTAGTTGTTAGTTTTCGTCAAAAGAATGTTAGTTTTTGCGCAGCGGCTGTGCGTTTATAAACAGTCATGCCTTCAGGCGCGTTCAAGGATCGCCTCATGTTCGACTGGAATGACCTGCGTTATTTCCTGGAGCTGCAACGCAGCGGGCGTCTGCTGACGGCTGCACGACGCCTGAACACCACCCACGCCACGGTGGCCCGGCACATCGAGGCCATCGAGAAAAGCCTCGGCACCGCGCTGTTTGTCCAGCATGCCCAGGGTTATGAACTGACCCCGGCCGGCGAGACGCTGCTCAAGCACGCCGAAGCCATGGAGAACGTGGCGTTGCTGGCCCAGGAGGACATCACCCAGTCCAGTGCGCCCCTGGGCAAGATCCGCCTGGGAGTGACCGAAGGGCTGGGCATCATGTTCCTCGCCAGCCGCATGGACGGGCTGTTCCAGCGCTATCCGGGGCTGGAGGTGGAACTGGTGGCGGTGCCGCGCTTTGTCAGCATCCTCAACCGTGAGGCGGAAATCAGCATCCACCTCGAACGCCCGGCGGCCGACCTGCTGGTCACCCGCAAACTCACCGACTACAGCCTGGCGCTGTACGCCAGCCAGGCCTACCTGGACCGCTCGCCGGCGCTGCGCAGCCGCGAGGACCTGGCCCGCCATGCCTGGATCGGTTATGTCGACGACCTGCTGTTCAGCCAGGAACTGATGTTCCTCAACGGCTTTTGCCGCAACCCCAGGGTGGTGTTCCACAGCACCAGCGTCATCGCCCAGCAACAGGCCGCGCGCTCAGGCCTGGGGATCGCTGTGCTGCCGTGCTACATGGCCAGCGGCGACCCGACATTGGTGCGGTTGCTGCCGGACGAGACCATCCGCCGCAGCTACTGGATCAGCACCCGCCGCGAACTGCATAAATCCGTACGATTGCGGGTGTTGTGGGATTACGTGGTGCAGTTGTGCGAACGGGAGCAGGGGCTGTTACTCCCCTGAGCACGCAATGCCCCTGTGGCCAGCCGCTCTGTGGGAGCAAGGCTTGCCCGCGAAGCAGGCGACTCGGTACCAGATAAACCGTGTGTTCTTTATCGCGGGCAAGCCTTGCTCCCACAGAACCCCTATGAATGCGTTCCTCCTGTGAATGCTGTTGGCTAAGAAAACGATGAGCCTGTGGCGAGGGGATTTATCCCCGCTGCGCAGCAGCCCCGAGCTGTGAACTGACTGGTGGCGCTTGTCAGAAAAACCCCGGAAGAGTACAAATGTACTCCATGACGACTCTCACTCCCCGCCGTACCGCCATCCTGACTTTCATCCGCGAACGCATCGCCGATCAGGGCCAGCCTCCCAGCCTCGCTGAAATCAGCGAGGCGTTCGGTTTTGCCTCCCGCAGTGTGGCGCGCAAGCATGTGCTGGCGCTGACCGAAGCCGGTTTCATCGAGGTCAATCCGCACCAGGCCCGGGGCATTCGCTTGCTGAACCAGCCACCACGACCCGAGCTGCTGGACGTGCCGGTGCTGGGGCGAGTGGCCGCCGGGTTGCCGATCGGCGCCGATGCCGAGGTCCACAGTCGCCTGATGCTGGACCCGGCGATTTTTACCAAGGCGCCGGATTACCTGCTGCGGGTCCAGGGCGATTCGATGATCGAGGACGGCATTCTTGACGGTGACCTGGTGGGCGTGCAGCGCACACCCCAGGCCTCCAACGGCCAGATTGTCGTGGCGCGTCTGGATGGCGAAGTCACCATCAAGCGCTTCGAGCGCATTGGCGAGCGGGTGCGCTTGTTGCCGCGCAACCCGGCCTACCAACCGATCATCGTCGAGGCCGACCAGGACCTGGCGATAGAAGGGGTGTTCTGTGGCTTGGTGAGGCAAGGCTGATGGGCGCTGTCGTTGCGCTGGACACGCTGTTCAACGGCGGCCAGGTCTGGAAGGGCCGGCCTGCGCCGCCAGCCGCCAGCCCGCAACCCACCGGTCATGCGGCACTGGATGCGGCGTTGCCCAGTGGTGGCTGGCCGGAAGCGGCGTTGACGGAACTGCTCATCGCCGAGCCGGGCGTGGGTGAGTTGCAACTGGTGTG
>NZ_ATLN01000073.1:0-44387 GCF_000416195.1 Pseudomonas sp. CFII68 | reverse complement strand
TCCCACGCGGAGCGTGAGGAACGATCTTCACCGCCCTGATCGAGCGCCACTGTGGGGTCGGTTCTTGTTACTTGTGCAGAATCACCTGCGCAATCTCCTGCAACCCCATCACCCGTTGTGCGGCGTTGAGTTTGATTGCTTCCTTGGGCATGCCGAAGACCACGCAGCTGGCTTCGTCCTGGGCCACGGTGGTGCTGCCGGCGTCGAGCATTTCCTTCAGGCCGCGGGCGCCGTCGTCGCCCATGCCGGTCATGATGATGCCGGTGGCGTTGCGGCCGGCGAATTTGGCCACGGAGCGGAACAGCACATCCACCGACGGGCGGTGGCGGTTGACCAGTGGGCCGTCCACCACCTGCACGTGATAGAACGCGCCGCTGCGGGTCACCATCATGTGTTTGCCGCCCGGTGCGATAAGCGCCAGGCCCGGGTGGATGCGGTCGTTGTTGCGGGCCTCGCGCACTTCGATCTGGCACAGGCTGTTGAGCCGGGCGGCGAACGAGGCGGTGAATTTTTCCGGCATGTGCTGGACGATGACGATGCCCGGGCACACCCGCGGCAGGGCGGTGAGCACCGCTTCCAGGGCCTGGGTGCCGCCAGTGGAGGTGCCCAGGGCGACGATGCGTTCGGTGGTCTGCGCCATGGCGTGGCCGTTGGCGGCGGGCAGCATGGCGTCGGCGGTGAGTTTGGTCGCGGGCGTCAGCGCGATGGGGGCAGGGCGCTTGCCCAGGTTGCGCACGTTGACCTGGGCGGCGGCACGGATCGCCGACACCAGTTCCGGCGCCGACTCCAACAGAAAGTTCTTCAGGCCGGTGGTGGGCTTGGTGATGATTTCCACCGCGCCAGCGGCCATCGCCTGCAAGGTGGTTTCCGCGCCCCGGGGCGTCAGGGACGAGCAGATCACCACCGGTGTGGGGCGCTCGCTCATGATTTTTTTCAGGAAGGTGATGCCGTCCATGCGCGGCATTTCCACGTCCAGCACGATCACGTCGGGCCATTCCTTGGCCAGTTTGTCCATGGCGAAAATCGGGTCGGACGCCGCGCCCATGACGTGGATGTCCGGTGTGTCGCTGAGGATCGCCAGCAACACCTGGCGAACCACGGCAGAGTCATCCACCAGCAGTACATTGATCTTTTTTGACATAGTCAGTGCCGGGTCCTTATAGGTTGGTGCCTGACCCACACATCGCCGCTGCAAAGGTCGAAGATGATGCTGCGGTGGCCAGTGCTGCCCATGTCCTGGGCGATCAGGTCGAGGCGATAGAGGGCGGCTATTTCCAGCGCGGCGTTGACGTTCAGCCGCGCCACATCGCCGTAGGGCACGTGGCGTTGCAGCTCGGGGAACATCTCGCCGCCGCCGAACAGCTTGAGTTGGTAATCCTCGGGTTCGGTGTGGTGGGCCCGGGCCTGGCGGATGAACAGTTCGATGGCTTCGTCGGCGTAGAGGCCGTTCAGTGCGGTGGAGCAGCGCACCCGACTGGGCAACATGAAATGGCACATGGCGCCGATCCTGCGTTCCGGATGCCACAGGGTGATCGCCACGCAAGAACCGAGGATCGTGCGCAGGCGGGTCGGGCAGGTGGCGAAACGAAACTCCCCGGGTGCCAGGTACTCCTCGGCCACATCCCTGATGGCGGCGTTCATGGTTTGCGGTAAATCGATGGCGCCACCAGTTTCAATGCATCGGACACACCGTTGAGGCTTTCCGAGTGGCTGATGATGAAATAGCCGCCGGGCTTGAGCCGGGGGAGCAAGCGGGCAACCACCTTGCTTTTGGTGGGCTGGTCGAAATAGATCATGACGTTGCGCAGGAAGATCACGTCGAACTCCCCCAACTCCGGCAGGGTATCGTTGAGGTTGACCTGGATAAAGTTGACCCGGTTGCGCAATGCCCGGTCGATGAGGAACGTGCCTTGCTGGTTGCCGGTGCCCTTGAGGCAATATTTCACCAGCAGCGGCTGGGGCAGGGTGCGGGCGCGTTCCATCGGGTAATGCCCGGCGCGCGCCTTGGCCAGCACCTGGCTGCTGATGTCCGAACCGATGACTTCCCAGGGCGTGGTGCCCAGCCCTTCGGCCAGGGTCATGGCCAGGCTGTAGGGTTCTTCCCCCGATGAACTGGCCGCGCTCCACAAGCGAAAGGTCTTGCCCGGTGTCGCGTGGGGCAGCACGTGTTGGCGCAGGAAATCGAAATGCTTGGGTTCGCGGAAAAAATAGGTCTCGTTGGTGGTGAGCAGGTCCAGCGCTACCTGCAACTCATCGGTGCGCTGGCCGTTCATGATCAGCTTGAAATACTCGCCATAGCTGTCCAGCCCATAGTGCTTGAGGCGCTTGAATAAACGCCCGGCCACCAGGGCTTTCTTGGCCTCGGACAGGCTGATGCCGGCGGCCTGGTACAGCCAGGACTGGAACTGGCCGAACTCTCGGTCAGTGAGCGCCTGGGTGTTCAGCGTGCGTTCCTTGCAGGTATCGGCGTTCACGGGGCATCCACTTCCAGCGCGCTTGGGCTGGCTTCGGCGAGTTGGGACATTTCGTCGATGGACAGCACGCGGTCCACCTCCAGCACGATGACGAACTTGCCATCGACCTTGGCCATGCCACTGATGAAATCGGCACGGATCTTCGCACCGAAGCTCGGTGGTGGTTCGATCTGCGAGGCCGGGATTTCCAGCACCGCCGACACCGTGTCCACCAGCAGGCCAATGTCCTGGGCCTGGCCGTCGGCGCTGGCCGCCTCGATGATCACCACGCAGCTGCGGCGGCTGATCGCCGAATTCGGTCGGCCGAAACGGGCCGACAGATCGACTACCGGCACGACCGCGCCCCGCAGGTTGATCACCCCGCGCACGAAGGTCGGCATCATCGGCACCACGGTCAGGTTGCCGTATTCGATGATTTCCTTGATGCACAGGATGCCGATGGCAAACATTTCCGTGCCGAGCATAAACGTCAGGTATTGCGCTTCTTCCTCGACCGCGAGGGCGGTTTGACGTGTGGTCGCGATGGCGCCCATTGCTTTTTCTCCTTTAAGCAAGCCAGTGGAACCGGGCCATCAGAACCGGGTGAAGTCCGATTCGTTGAGCTCGTGGGCCGTGTTGTAGGCAAACACCGGGGGCTTGACCGGGGCCGGTGCCCGCGCCGGTTTGCGGCCGGACGGGCCTGGGGTGTTATCGACCCTGGCAACTTGCACGGCAGACTTGGGCGGCGTGTCCAGGGTGAAGAAACTCATGGCCTGTTGCAGCTGCTCGGCCTGGCTGCTCATTTCCTCGGCGGTGGCGGCCAGTTCTTCGCTGCTGGAGGCGTTTTGCTGGGTCACCTGGTTGAGCTGGGTCATGGCGGTGTTGATCTGCGCCACGCCGGCGGCCTGTTCTTCGGAGGCGGCGCTGATTTCCTGCACCAGGTCCGAAGTCTTGTTGATCGACGGGACCATCTCGTTGAGCAGGCTCCCGGCCTTTTCCGCCATGTCGACGCTGCTGGACGACAGCTCGCCGATTTCCTGGGCGGCCACCTGGCTGCGTTCGGCCAGCTTGCGCACTTCGGCGGCGACCACCGCGAAACCTTTGCCGTGTTCACCGGCGCGGGCGGCTTCGATGGCAGCGTTGAGCGCCAGCAGGTTGGTCTGGTAGGCGATGTCGTCGATGATGCTGATGCGCTGGGCGATTTTCTTCATCGCCACCACGGTCTGCTGCACCGATTCGCCGCCGTCGGTGGCTTCCTTGGCAGCCTTGCTGGCCATGCCGTCGGTGACCTTGGCGTTCTCGGTGTTCTGGTTGATGCTGGCGCTCATCTGCTCGATGGAGGCACTGGTTTCCTCAACGCTGGCCGCCTGTTCGCTGGTGGCCTGGCTCATCGATTGTGCGGTGGCGCTGACTTCTTCGGAGGCGCTGGCCAGGTTGTCGGCGGCGTTGCGCACTTCACCGATGATGTGCGAGAGCTTGCCGACCATGTTCCGCATGGCGTTGAGCACCATGCCGGTTTCATCCTTGGAGCCACCTTCGATTTTCGCGTTCAGGTTGCCTTCGGCCAATTGTTCGGCGACGGCGGCGGCCTGTTTCAATGGGCGGGAGATGATGCGCGAGATGAACAGCGCCAGGCCCAGGCCCACCAGCAGGGCGGCAACCAGCACGGCGATGATCGACAGGCGTGCGTTTTCATACAGCTGGGTGCCGTGTGCACTGG
This sequence comes from Pseudomonas sp. CFII68, assembly GCF_000416195.1. Classification (NCBI taxonomy): domain Bacteria; kingdom Pseudomonadati; phylum Pseudomonadota; class Gammaproteobacteria; order Pseudomonadales; family Pseudomonadaceae; genus Pseudomonas; species Pseudomonas sp. CFII68. Next base: position 40,214 of record NZ_ATLN01000073.1, on the reverse strand, counting down.
CGACATCAGCGCCAGCCGCGTTGAGTTCGACCAGTTTTTGCAGGTCGCCGGTTACCAGGTCGAACCGATGCTTGGACTCGCCCTTGAGCATCGCATTGGCCTGCTCGGTCAGGTTCTGCCGGGACAATGCGAGCAGGTCTTTGCTGATCGCCAGATAGGCGGCCCAGTCATTACGGGTGGTGTCGAATAGCTGACGATCTTCAGCGCTGGAGAGCAGTTTTTCGTAAGTGGCCAGGCGTGTTTCGAAGGCCTTCTTGGCGTCCTCGGCTTCTTGCTCGAGGGTGACGCGCTCTTGCTCGGAGTCGGCGACAATATGGCGGTTTTCCTTGAGGCGATAGCTCGCCGCATAGAAGCGCATACCCGAGGCTGCGCGCATGGACGGCATCCAGTTTTCACGGATGTCGAGGGCGGTGTGGTTCACCTGGCCCAGTTGAATGATCGAGAACACCCCCATGACGGCGGTCAGCGCCAGCACCACAAGAAATGAAGTGATCAGTTTGGTGGCGATTCTAAGATCGTAGAACCATTTCATTGGGAAGTACCTCTCCATGGAATTGCTAAAGCGTCAGCGAGCGTTGGCTTGTTGTAATTGAGTCGGTGTGTAACGGTTTTCCACTTGGGCGATCTGGGTGAGCAGCGCCGGTACGTCGAGAATCAACGCCACGGCGCCACTGCCCAGGATGGTCGAGCCGCTGATGCCGCGAAGGGCACCGAACAGCTTGCCCAGCGGCTTGATCACGGTCTGGAATTCACCCAGCAAGTCATCCACCACCAACCCGGCCTTGAGTTCGGCGTAGCGCACCACCACCACGTTCTGCCGGCGCGCGGCCGGGCCTTCGTGGCTGAAGTGATCGCGCAGGTAGACCAGCGGCAGCACCTCGCCGCGCAGGTCGAGGTAGCCTTGTTCGCGGCTGGCGAACCCGTCGTCTTCGCTCAGCTCGATGCATTCCTGGACCATGTCCAGCGGAATGACATAGGTCGACTGACCGATGCCCACCAGAAAACCATTGATGATCGCCAGGGTCAGCGGCAGGCGGATGCGCACCACGGTGCCCTTGCCGGGCTGGCTGTCCAGGTCGACGGTGCCGCGCAGCAGGGTGATGTTGCGCTTGACCACGTCCATGCCCACGCCACGCCCGGAAAGGTTGGTCACGGCCTGGGCGGTGGAGAAACCGGGTTCGAAGATCAGGTTGTAGATTTCCTGGTCGGTCGGGTTCGCGCCGGGTGTCACCAGGCCACGTTCCTGGGCTTTTTCCAGGATCCGGTCGCGGTTCAGGCCGGCGCCGTCGTCGGCGATCTCCAGCACAATGCTGCCCGAGTCGTGATAGGCGTTGAGGTGCAGGTGCCCCTTGGCCGGTTTGCCGGCCGCCAACCGGGCCTCGGCGGTTTCAATGCCGTGGTCCATGGCGTTGCGCAGCAGGTGCATGAGTGGGTCGCCGATTTTTTCCACCACGGTCTTGTCCAGCTCGGTCTCTGCGCCGCTGATGATCAGGTCGATGTCCTTGCCCAGTTCCTGGCTGACATCGCGCACCACCCGACGGAAGCGGTTGAAGGTTTCGCCGATGGGGATCATGCGCAGGCGCAGGGCGCCGTCGAGGATTTCCTCCACCAGTGACGACACCGTCGAGGTGGATTCCTGCAACGGATCGTTGTTGCAGGTGCGGGCCAGCAGGCTGGTGCCGGCGCTGGCGATGACCAGTTCGCCCACCAGGTTGATCAGTTCGTCGAGCTTGTCGGCATTGACCCGCACATAGGTGCCGTCCTTGGCCTTGCTGTCGCTGGTCACCGCCTGTTTGTCGCTGGCGATCTGGGCGGGCATGCGCGGTGTCTTGCGCTGGTCGGACAACAACTCGCCGGTGGCGACCAACGCGGTGCTTTCCTCGGCCGGTTCCGGCGACGTGGTCACCAGGCCGGTGTTGGCCGGGGGCGCGATGTCGTCATCCAGGGCCACGATCTCGATCACGCAGTCTTCCCGGACGAAATCGAACACTTCGTTGATCGCCCCGTGGCTGGCGGTCGAGCGAAACTCGATGTCGAAGCCCAGGTAGCAGGATTCGGCGTCCCAGGCATCAGCGGCGGGCAGGGCGTCGGTCAGGGTGGTGAGGTCGACGATGTCACCCAGGGTTTGCAGATAACGCAGGAACGACAGCGGGTCCATGCCGTTGCGGAACACGTCCTGGCCGAAGCGCAGGGAAATGTGCCAGAGGCGCGTTTCGCCGGGCTCGCGGGTGTTGGTTTCAGGGGCTGGCGTCGGGGCCGCAACGGGCGAGGGCGCTTGGTACTCCTGCAGGATCTGGCACAGTTCCACTTCCCGTTGCAGGGCCGGTGGCGGCAGCGCTCCGCCCTGGTTGGCGGCCACGTTGATCAGTTCCAGCATGTGATCGCTGGACTTGAGCAGCACCGCGATCAGGCCGGCGTCCACTTCGACGCTGCCGTTGCGCAGGCGATCGAGCACGTCTTCGACGATGTGGGTGAAGCTGACGATCGGTTCCAGGCCGAACAGCCCGGCCGAGCCCTTGATCGTGTGCGCCGCCCGGAAGATCGCGCCAATGGCGTCATCGTCACCGGGGTCGGTTTCCAGTTGCAGCAGCGACTCTTCCATCGCCTCCAACTGTTCCCGTGCCTCGACGATGAAGGTCTGTTGTGCCTGATCGAGATTGATGCTCACGCTCATATCCTTTGTCGTGTCCGACGTATTGCAACGGCCCTAGGCAACCAGGTTGCACAGGGCAAGTGTTTCCGTAACGGCTTTGCTTTGGCCGGTCAATGTCAGTTGGGTGCCGGCCCTGGCGGCCTCGCGCTGTACCATCAGCAGCAGTTGCAGGCCGGCGCCGTCCATTTCGGTGATCTGCGACAGATCAAGGGCCATCCGCGGTGTTGCGCCCAGGTGCGGCAACCATTGCGCGGCCAGGTCGGCGGCGGTGTAGATCGTCAGCTCGCCGTCGATGTGCACCTGGGCGGTGTCATCGTGTGTCTCGTATTGCAACGGCATGGGAGCCTCCGGCCATCAAGGAAGAATCAGCTTGGATACCGCCGCCAGCATCTGTGCTGGCTGGAATGGCTTGACCACCCAGGCCTTGGCTCCGGCGGCCTGGCCTTCCTGTTTCTTCGATTCCTGGGATTCGGTGGTGAGCATGATGATCGGCGTGAACTTGTAGCTGGCCAGCTTCTTGACCTCCTTGACGAAGGTGATGCCGTCCATGTTGGGCATGTTCACGTCACTGATGATCAGGTGCACTTTCTGGCCATTGAGCTTGCCCAGTGCGTCCTTGCCATCGCTGGCTTCGATCACGTCATAGCCGGCACTTTTCAGCGCGATGCCGACCACCTGCCGAACGCTCGCGGAGTCGTCGACAACCAATACACTTTTAGCCATGAACGGCGCTCCTAAAAGAAGGTAATTTCCTGTGAAGTCTGTTGCGCGCTCGAGTCGCCGTGGTGATTGCGGCGTTGCTCGTCGGTGGCGTAAGTGGTTTCCATGCGCGCCAGCCATTGGCGGGCGTCGATGGAAACGGCCTGTTCGGGCGACTGACCGGCCTGCTGCAGGTGCACATGCAGGTCCTCGATGTTGTCGCGCACGTGGCTGAGGATCTGGCTGACCCGATCCTGGAATTGCAGGCTGACCAGCACCTCGGTGAGTTCATCGCGGATGCCGAAGCTTTCCCGCTGCAGCATGTCGGCCGAGTCGGCCAAGCGGCCGGTGACACTCTTGAAGCGCTCCAGCACCTGCTGGATGCTTTGTTCGGAGGCTGTGACCGAATGGCTGTCCTGGTCAGCGCCGCTGGAGGCAGCATGCACCAGTTGGGTGATGGCGCTGTTGATGATGTCGACCTTGGCCGACATCTGCTGGCCGGTCTCGCTGGATTTGCTCGAGAGACTGCGCACGGCGTCGGCCACCACGGCAAACCCACGCCCGGCTTCGCCGGCACGGGCGGCTTCGATGGCGGCGTTGAGGGCCAGCAGGTTGGTCTGCGCGGCAATCGCCGCGACGTCGGCGGCCATGGTCCGCAGCTCGCCGGTATAGGCCGTCAGGTTACGCACCTGGGCCAGGGTTTCGTCGCGACTGGCCTGGGTGGCCTTCAGCGAATCGATGACCTTGACCAGTTCACCTTCGCTCTGGGCCAGCACCTGCACGGCGCCGCCGCTGCTTTTGCCGGCCAGTTCACCGGCGGCCAGTTGCGAGGCTTGCACGGTGTCTTCCAGGCGCGAGGAAATGCCGGTGAAGCGGTTGGTCAGCGAGACGATTGCGGTTTCGGTCTGCTGCCGGGAGCTTTCGACTTGCTTGGCCCAGATCGGCATGGCACCGAGGATGACTTCGTTGAGTTGCTTGCGGGTGTTATGGGCCGGGTGCTCGGTGGCTTGCTGGTCGTGGCGGGCCATGGCGGCGGCGAGGGCGCTGTCGAACTGCTGGCGTTGCGAACGCGCCCCCCATACGCCAGCACCGACGCCAACGGCCAAAAGGGCAATGCCCAGAATGATGTTCTGTACACTTGGACCGTTGAGCAGCACGACGCCAACGGCTGCAACAAAAGCGACGAGCACTGTGTTCCAGAGGATGCGCGGTGGTTGGGCGAAGGAATGACCGTGTGGGTACGACGTCATGGTTCGGTCCTTGAACAGAGTTTCTAACAGGTTATTTGCGAATAACTGGTTATCTGCGACCTCTACTCGGACTTTAAGACCGGCTGTCCGATGCCGGTATTGCTGTAGGCATTGGCCTACACGGTGCGTGGCACTGTGCTACTTCAGACTAGACGCAGTCTGTGAAATGTCGAATGCACCCGACGAAGGTATAAGCCGCAACATAGAACCCCTGTGGCGAGGGGATTTATCGAAACGTCGCACCGCCCCGCTGGGCTGCGAAGCGGCCCCAAGATCGGTGCATATAATCGGCCTATGGAGCGAGGTGTGGGCTTTTAGGGCCGCTTCGCAGCCCAGCGGGGATAAATCCCCTCGCCACAAGAGCGAACCGCGCTGATTCTTCTGAAACAGATGATTGGATTGCGCTAAATTACCGGCACCCGGATTTTCGAACCTGCCATCAGAGCCCTCATGCCCACCCAGCCCCTCTGGAAAACCTATCTCCTGTTCCTGGCCCCCATGGTCCTGTCCAATTTCCTGCAGTCCATGTCTGGCACGCTCAACAGCATCTACATCGGCCAGATGCTCGGCACCCAGGCCTTGGCGGCGGTGTCGGGCATGTTTCCCATCGTGTTTTTCTTTATCGCATTGGTGATCGGCCTCGGCGCGGGGGCAGGGGTATTGATCGGACAGGCCTACGGCGCCGGAGAAACCGGCACGGTGAAGGCGATTGCCGGTTCGACCCTGTTGTTGGGGGCAATCATTGGCCTGACGGCGGCGGTGCTTGGCAGTGTCTTTGCGCGTCAGGCGTTGCAGGGGCTCGGCACGCCGGCCGATGTGCTGGAGGACGCCGTTTCCTATGCACGGGTCATGATGTGGATCCTGCCAATGTTGCTGGTATTTGTGCTGTTTACCCAACTGCTGCGCGGGGTGAGCGATACGGTGTCGCCGATGTTGGCGCTGCTGGTGTCCACCAGTGTCGGGCTGCTGCTCACGCCCGCGTTGATCCGTGGCTGGTTGGGGTTGCCGCAGATGGGCATCCAGAGCGCGGCATGGGCGGGGCTGGTGGGGACGACGTCAGCGATGCTGATGCTGGCGTGGCGCCTGAGCCGCCGGGAGCATGCCCTGGCGCCGGACCGTGCATTGTTCGCGGCGATGCGCCTGGACAAGGACATCCTCGGCAAAGTGCTGCGCATCGGCTTGCCCACCGGGTTGCAGATGGTGGTGATCTCGTTGTCCGAGTTAGTGATCCTGACGCTGGTCAATAGCCACGGTTCCCAGGCCACGGCGGCCTATGGCGCGGTGACGCAGATCGTCAACTACGTGCAGTTTCCGGCGCTGTCGATTGCCATCACCGCCTCGATCCTCGGTGCCCAGGCCATCGGTGCCGGACGTCTGGAGCGGCTGGGGCCGATCCTGCGCACCGGGCTGTTGATCAACCTCTGGCTTACCGGTGGGCTGGTGGTCCTGGGCTATCTGTTGTCCCACTGGCTACTGGGGCTGTTCATCACCGACCCGGCGGCACGGGTCCAGGCCGAGCACCTGCTGCACATCATGCTCTGGAGCCTGCTGGTGTTCGGCTTCCAGGCGATCGTCGGCGGCATCATGCGCGCCAGCGGCACGGTGCTGGTGCCGGTCGCCATCTCGATCTTCTGCATCGTCGCCGTGCAAGTGCCGGCGGCGTATCTGCTGGACGCTCACTTCGGGCTGCAAGGGGTGTGGATGGCGTTCCCGGTGGCCTACTTGAGCATGCTGCTGTTGCAGACGCTGTACTACAAGTTGGTGTGGCAGCATCAGCCGATCGAGCGCCTCGTTTAGATTGTCGCTTTGTGACACAACACCATTTCCTGGGTGTGCGCCTGTGGGAGCAAAGCTTGCTGTGGGAGCAAGGCTTGCCCGCGATAAAGTTGATGCGGTCTCTCAGAAACCGAGGTGTCTGCATCGCGAGCAAGCTTTGCTCCCACAGGCTGACCCACAGGCTCGCTCCCACAGGGGATTGGGTTCTGGCGATGTTACAGTGGCCAGAACCCGCCACGCCGCCACCGAGGATCCGATGCCTGCCAGTCCCCCCAACCCCATTGCCTACCGCGCCTTCCTGTTCGACATGGACGGCACATTGCTCAATTCCATCGCCGCCGCCGAGCGGATCTGGACGCGCTGGGCCCTGCGCCATGGCGTGGACGTGGCGACGTTCCTGCCGACCATCCATGGCGTGCGCGCCATCGACACCATCGCTCGCCAGCACCTGCCAGGGGTGGATGCCCAGGCCGAAGCCGAGCAGATTACCCGCGAGGAAATCGAAGACGTCGAAGGGGTGGTGCAGGTGGCCGGTGCGCAGGCCTTTCTGAACAGCCTGCCGCCAGAGCGCTGGGCGATTGTGACTTCGGCGCCCATGGCATTGGCCTTGCGTCGTATGGAAGCGGCGGGGATCCCGCGTCCCGGGGTGATGGTCACCGCCGAAGACGTCAGCGACGGCAAGCCCAACCCCGCCTGCTATCGCCTGGCCGCCGAGCGCCTGCAAGTGACGCCGCAGGAGTGCCTGGTGTTTGAAGACGCCGAGGCGGGCATCCGGGCAGGCGAGGCCGCCGGGGCGGATGTGCTGGTGGTAACGGCGACGCATACGCACCCGGTGGTCACCCTTCATCCGCAGATCAAGGATTACCTTGGGCTAGGCATTGAAGTGGATGAAGCCGGCCTGATGCGGATTCAGTAACCACACGATCCCCTGTGGGAGCGCGCCTGTGGGAGCAAAGCTTGCTCGCGATAGCGTCGTCACAGACAACACCTCTGTTGGCTTTAAAACCGCTATCGCGAGCAAGCTTTGCTCCCACATTGGATCTGCGGTGGTCTTCGATTTTTCGGCCACTAAAGATCCCCTGTGGGAGCAAGCTTTGCACCCACATTGGATCTGTGGTCCTCAGATAGGTCAGGTCACCACGCGATAGCACGGCACATACGCCGCGCCGCCCGGCAGTTTCATGCGGTGCTGGGCGACGAAGGCCTGGAGCAGGCGGTCGAGGGGTTCCATGATGGCGGCGTCGCCGTGGATCTCGTATGGGCCGTGTTCTTCGATCAGGCGGATGCCCTTGTCCTTGACGTTACCGGCCACGATCCCCGAGAACGCCCGGCGCAGGTTGGCGGCCAGTTCGTGGGCGGGCAGGTCGCGGCTCAGGCCCAGGCTGGCCATGTTGGCGTGGGTCGGGTCGAACGGGCGCTGGAAGCCCTCGTCGATCTTCAGCAGCCAGTTGAAGTGGAAGGCGTCGTTGCGCTCGCGGCGGAACTGCTTGACCTCCTTGAGCCCCTGGGTCATCTGCCGCGCCACTTCGGCCGGGTCGTCGATGATGATCTGATAGTGCTGCTGCGCCGCCGGGCCCAGGGTTGCGCCGACAAACGCATGCAACTGGTCAAGGTACGGCGCGGCGCTTTTCGGCCCGGTGAGGACCACCGGGAACGGCAGGTCCTGGTTGGCCGGGTGCATCAGGATGCCCAGCAGGTAGAGGAACTCTTCCGCCGTACCGGCGCCGCCCGGGAAGATGATGATGCCGTGACCGACACGCACGAAGGCTTCCAGGCGTTTCTCGATGTCCGGCAGGATCACCAGCTCATTGACGATCGGGTTCGGCGCCTCGGCGGCGATGATGCCCGGCTCCGTCAGGCCCAGGTAGCGACCGCCATGGATGCGCTGCTTGGCGTGGGCGATGGTGGCGCCTTTCATCGGGCCTTTCATCACGCCCGGGCCGCAACCGGTGCAGATGTCCAGGCTGCGCAGGCCCAGTTCGTGGCCGACTTTCTTGGTGTATTTGTATTCTTCGGTGTTGATCGAGTGACCGCCCCAGCACACGACGATTTTCGGCTCCACGCCAGGGCGCAGGGTGCGGGCGTTGCGCAGCAGGTGGAACACGTAGTCGCTGATGCCCTGGGACGAGCTGAGGTCGATGCGCTGGCTGTCCAGCTCGTTCTCGGTGTAGACGATGTCGCGCAGGGCACTGAAGAGCATTTCCCGGGTGCTGGCGATCATTTCGCCGTCGACGAAGGCATCGGCCGGCGCGTTCAGCAGCTCCAGGCGCACGCCGCGGTCCTGCTGGTGAATACGGATCTCGAAGTCCTTGTAGGCTTCCAGGATGGTCTTGGCGTTATCAACATGGGCGCCGGTGTTGAGGATGGCCAGGGCGCACTGGCGGAAGAGGGTATAGATGCTGCCGGAACCGGCTTCGCTCAGTTGCTGGACTTCGCGCTGGGACAGGGTCTCCAGGCTGCCCTTGGGGCTTACCGAGGCGTTGATTACATGTCTTTGAGTCATTCAGCTTTCCTTGAAAACGATGCCATGCACACAACGACGGCATCTTGAAAAAAAACGTCCACGCAGAAAGATCGCACGATCCTTGCGCTATCGCCATGGACTTTGATCCGGACCCGGCGAGTCGGTGGCGCTACAAAATGAGCCCCAGCATAGCTAATTCGGCCGGGCAGGCGATAATGCGTGACTCTTTTGATGCCGTACAAGGAAATTGCGCCGCGATGTTCGAGATCAAACCGTGGGATGGCGACACCTACCGCAAGCAGACCCGCCGCAGCACCCTGATCATCGCGGTGGTGTTCCTGGCCCTGGCGATGTTGCTGTCCAGCCTGGCCGTGATGCTGCTGGGGACGCCTGGAGGCGATAACTTTCGTTTCAATCTCGGCGGGGTGATTGTCGCGGTGTTGGCGATGGCTGTGCTGATGCGCCAGTATTTCTGGTCGCAGCCGTGGATGGCCGCCGCCGTGTACGGCTGGCAGCTCAAGCGCAGCCTGATGAAAATCACCAACGTGATGCACCAGGTGACAGCCGGTGTGCAGGCCCAGGACCCCACCGCCATGAAGCTGCTGCGCTTCTATCACCTGGGGTTGGCCCAGATGCATCAGCTGGACGCCAACTCCAGCGCCCAGGGCTCTCTGGCGCGAGAGGCCGACGCGCACCTGGCGAAGATGCAGGCGCTGGGCCTGGACACCGAACAGTCGCGCCTGGAGCCGAGCTGGATCGAGACGGTGAAGCAGGCCTACAGCGCGGGCTGATCGGGGTCCGCACTTCTAATCCTCGCCGCCGCTGACTTTCCAATGCTTGGCATCCGCTGGGAAAACCACTTGCTCGACCCGATGGGCAATGCCGAAAGCCAGGGAGTTTTCCGCCGGAATCACTCGCTCTTCGGCGCACAGGCATTTGAAGATATCCAGCTGCGTCGCCGCGCCGGCAGTTTCCTTGACGTAGATTTCCACGTAGCGCGCCACGTCGTTGTCCAGGCTGGACAGGTACTCGCGCAAGCGTGAATGGTCCACGGATTTCTGGCCGAAGTACCAGTTCATCGGATGAATCAGGAACCGCGAATGCGGGGTGGTGGTGCGGTCGCTGGCGGCCAGGTACATGACGATGCCCATCGACTCGATGTTGCCGGCGTTCACCGCACGTACCGGTACCGGCAGGGACTTGATGAAGGTGTAGAGGGTGAAACCGAAGTTGGTACTGCCGCCGACTGTGGAGAGATTGAGCATCAGCGAGTCGGCGCCTTTCTCAATGGCCTCCAGGCAGTTATCGCGAAAGCGTTCCGTGGTGCCCTGATCGATCTGGCAATGAAAATGGACAATGTGTTCGGACATCTGAAACTCCTGTCGATTTCACCCTTTTGAAAACCTGCGCAGTGGTCGTGCCGTAAAGTTGGGAGTCCGGTGCTTTGCGGATGTTCCGCCTTCCTGGCTCGCTGCGGGTGAATCGCGTTAAACCGATTGCTCCTGTTCGCACGCCTCGGCGGCTAATGTCATGCGCTGCAAGAAGAGCGTCAGTCCGGCTTCTTCTTCGCTGAGGCCTTTGCGGGCTCGGGGTTTGGGCAATGCGTTCAGGGCGCCGAGCAGAAAACCTTCCACCACTGCAGGGTGGATGTAGCATTTACGACAGACGGTGGGCGTGTTGCCCAACTGGCGGGCGACGTGCCTGACCATCTCGGCGACGTGTCTTTTGGCCTCGCTCTCGGTTTCCCAGCGCAGCGTCCGCAACCCGGCCAGAGCGGCTGCGCTGCCGGCCCAGGTGCGGTAGTCCTTGGCGGTGAAGTCGGCGCCGGTGAGGGTCTTGAGGTAGGCGTTGATGTCCGAAGAACTGATGGCGTGGCGCTCGCCGTCTTCGTCCAGGTACTGGAACAGGTTCTGTCCGGGGATCTCCTGGCAGCGCTTGATGATCCGCGCCAGGCGCCGGTCCTTCACGGTGATCTGGTGCTCGATGCCGCTCTTGCCGCGGAACTGGAAGGCAATGGCGCTGCCGTTGACCTCGACATGTTTGTCGCGCAGGGTCGTCAGGCCGTAGGAGCGATTGTCCCGGGCGTATTGACTGTTGCCGACGCGGATCAGGGTCACGTCCAGCAGGGTGATGACGGTGGCCATGACTTTGTCGCGGCTGAAGCCGGGCGTGGCGAGGATGGCTTCCAGGCGCTTGCGCAAGCGCGGCAGGGCCCGTCCGAATTCCAGCATCCGCGAATACTTGTCCGCATCGCGCACCTCACGCCAGCGCGCATGGTAGCGGTACTGCTTGCGCCCGCGAGCATCGCGCCCGGTGGCCTGGAGATGGCCGCGCGGGTCGGTGCAGATCCAGACATCGGTGTAGGCCGGCGGCACCGCCAGGGCATTGATGCGCTGGATCTCGGCTGCGTCGGTGATGCGCTGGCCCTGCGGGTCGAAATAACAGAATTGGCCCCGCTGCTTTTTGCGGGTGATGCCCGGAGCCGTGTCATCGACATAATGCAGGTCGGCCGGCAGTGCATCCGGCGGCAGGGTGTCGGGCATGAAAAGAGTCCTTGGCAACGAATCCGGTGGCCTGTGAATTCATTGACCGCAGGCTGTTCGGGTCGTGCCAAGATTCTGATGTTGCCGCCGAACCTGTGGGAGCAAACCAGCAAGAGCAAACCTGTGGGAGCAAACCAGCAGGAGCAAACCTGTGGGAGCAAACCTGAGGGAACCTGAGGGAACCTGAGGGAACAAACCTGTGGGAGCAAGGCTTGCCCGCGATAGCATCACCTCAGTCTATCAGCTACACCGAGGTGCTTGCATCGCGGGCAAGCCTTGCTCCCACAGCTCCCACAGCTCCCACAGCTCCCACAGCTCCCACAGCTCCCAAGCTCCCATAGTGTGATCCGCTGGTATGGACCCTACGCCAACACCGCCACCGCCTTGATCTGCGCCCACAACACCTGCCCCGGATGCAGTTTCAACTGATCGCGGGAATAGCGGGTGATGCGCGCCAGCAGCGGGGTGCCGGCGGCTTCCAGGCGGATCAGCACATGGGCGGTGTTGTCGGCGGCCTGTTCGCTGACCACGGTGACCGGCAGGCGATTGAGGATGCTGGTCTGGGCATCGTTCGCCAGGCTGAGGCTGACGTCCCGGGCCTGGACCTTGAAGCGCAGCGGCTGGCCGAGGGCCAGGGAGGTGTGGGCCACGCGTACGTTCAGTTGGCTGTCGGGCAGATTCAGGGTCAGCAATTGATAAGCCGGGTCATAACCACTGACCTTGCCCTCGATCACCACTCCAGCGTCATCCCCCAGGGCCAAGGGCAGGTCGAGCCGGGCCAGGGTTTCGCCGATCGGCCCACTGGCCAGCGCGCGGCCGCCGTCGAGCAGCACGATGTGATCGGCCAGGCGCGCCACTTCGTCCTGGGAATGGCTGACATACAGCACCGGGATGTCCAGTTCATCGTGAAGCCGTTGCAGGTACGGCAGGATTTCGTTTTTGCGTCGGCTATCGAGGGCCGCCAGCGGCTCATCCATCAGCAGCAGTTGCGGGCTGGTGAGCAAGGCGCGGGCGATGCCCACCCGTTGGCGTTCGCCGCCGGACAGGTTGTGCGGCTGCCGATCGAGCAAGTGCCCGATGCCCAGCAGGTCGGTCGCCTGTTGCATGTCCACCCGCCGTTGTGCCGGCGCAATGCGCTTGAGGCCGAACGCCAGGTTGGCCCGCACCGACAGATGGGCGAACAGGCTCGCCTCCTGGAACACATACCCCACCGACCGTTTATGGGGCGGCACGAACACACCGTGCTCACTGTCTTGCCAGACTTGGCCATTGACCTCGATAAACCCCCGGGCCGGCCGCTCCAACCCGGCAATGCAGCGCAGGCAGGTGGTTTTGCCGGAACCGGAAGGCCCATACAGGGCGGTCACGCCACGGCCGGGCAATTGCACATCCAGGTCCAGGGAAAAAGCCCCGTGGTCGAGCTGAAAACGCGCGTGAATCATCGATCAGCTCCAACCGGCACGGGTGCGGCGGCTGGAATACAGCGCCAGCAACACCAGGAATGAAAACACCAGCATCGCCGCGGCCAGCCAATGGGCCTGGGCGTATTCCAAGGCTTCGACATGGTCGTAGATCTGCACCGACACCACCCGGGTTTTCTCCGGAATGTTGCCGCCAATCATCAGCACCACGCCGAATTCGCCGACGGTGTGGGCAAAGCCGAGAATCGCCGCCGTGATAAAACCGGGGCGGGCCAGGGGCAGGATGACGCTGAAAAACGTATCCCAGGGCCCGGCCCGCAGGGTGGCGGCGACTTCCAGCGGGCGACTGCCGATGGCGGCAAAGGCGTTCTGCAACGGTTGCACCACAAACGGCATGGAATAGATCACCGAGCCGATCACCAGCCCGGTGAAGCTGAAGGTGAGGGTGCCCAACCCGAGGGCTTGGGTGAACTGGCCGATCCAGCCGTTCGGCCCCAACGCCAGCAACAGGTAGAAGCCGATCACCGTGGGCGGCAGCACCAGCGGCAACGCGACCACCGCACCCACCGGCCCGCGCAGCCAGGAGCGGGTGCGCGACAGCCACAACGCGATGGGCGTGCCGATGAGCAGCAGGATCACCGTGGTCAATGACGCCAGTTTCAGGGTCAGCCAGATGGCGGCATAGTCGGCGCTGGTCAGGGGCATTTAGCGTTGGTAACCGTAGGTTTGGATGATGGCGGCGGCTTTCGGGCCCTTGAGGTAATCCACCAGGGCCGCGGCAGCGGGGTTGTCCCGGCCTTTGTTGAGGATCACCGCGTCCTGTTTGATCGGGTCGTGCAGTTCGGCCGGGACGATCCATGCCGAGCCGCCCGTCACTTTGCCGTCCTTGTACACCTGGGACAAGGCGACGAAGCCGAGTTCGGCATTACCGGTGGAGACGAACTGATAGGCCTGGGTGATGTTCTGGCCTTCGACGAGCTTGCTTTTCACCTGGGCGGTCAAGCCGAGCTTGTCCAGCACCTGGGTCGCGGCCAGGCCGTAGGGTGCGGCCTTCGGGTTGGCGATGGACAGGTGCCGGAAGTCGTTGTGCTTGAGGACCTGCCCCGTGCCATCGACATAAGCCTCTTTGGCCGACCACAGCGCCAGGGTGCCGACTGCGTAGGTGAAACGCGAGCCCTTGACGGTGTCGCCTTCGCTTTCGAGCCGGGCCGGGGTGGTGTCGTCGGCGGCGAGGAAGACTTCGAATGGCGCGCCGTTCTTGATCTGGGTGTAGAACTGCCCGGTGGCGCCGTATGCCGTTATCAGTTTATGCCCGGTGTCTTTTTCGAAATCGGCGGCGATGGCCTGGATCGGCGCGGTGAAATTGGCAGCGACCGCCACCTGCACCTCAGCGGCCTGGACGGCACCAACGGTGAAGAGCGTGGTCAGCAGCAACGGCGCGAAGCGGGTGGGGCGCATAGGTGAGGCTCCGTAGGGTCAGGTTCGCTATATACCAGAATATATAGCGAATGACCGACAAACGGAACGCGGCATTTTGCCTAGGGAGTGAGGGTGCAGGGGCTGGCCCCATCGCGAGCAGGCTCGCTCCCACAAGGGGTCTGAGGTGGTCGCCGGATTTATGTCCACCCCAGAACCCTGTGGGAGCGAGCTTGCTCGCGATGACGGTGGGTCAGCTTGCATCCATTTTGAATGTACTACCGCTATCGCGAGCAAGCTCGGCTCCCACACGGGACCTGAGGTGGCAGCAAGATTCATGTTCACCACAGAACCCTGTGGGAGCCAAGCTTGCTCGCGATGGCGTTCGATCAGCTTGCATCCATTTTGAATGTACTACCGCTATCGCGAGCAAGCTCGGCTCCCACAGGTCCGGTGGTGTACCCGGATGTACCGGTTGTCCCCAATCCCCTGTGGGAGCGAGCCTGCTCGCGATGGCGTTCGATCAGCTTGCATCCATTTTGAATGTGCTACCGCTATCGCGAGCAAGCTCGGCTCCCACAGGTCCGGTGGTGTACCCGGATGTACCGGTTGTCCCCAATCCCCTGTGGGAGCGAGCCTGCTCGCGATGGCGTTCGATCAGCTTGCATCCATTTTGAATGTGCTACCGCTATCGCGAGCAAGCTCGGCTCCCACAGGTCCGGTGGTGTACCCGGATGTACCGGTTGTCCCCAATCCCCTGTGGGAGCGAGCCTGCTCGCGATGGCGTTCGATCAGCTTGCATCCATTTTGAATGTGCTACCGCTATCGCGAGCAAGCTCGGCTCCCACAGGTCCGGTGGTGTGCCTGGATGTGCCGGTTGTCCCCAGCCCCCTGTGGGCGAGCTTGCTCGCGATGACGTTCGATCAGACATTCGCCCTGCGGAGTTGGGCCAATGCCTCTTCAGCCAAGCGCCGCGTCAGCTCGGCCGTCGACAGTTCGCGGCCCAGTGGGAAGGCCTGGCCGGCCCAGAGGTTGCTGAAGTCTGCTTCGCCCTTGGCGCGCAAGGGCATCAACGCACCGCCGGCCAGCGGGAAGGCCGGGGCCAGTGGGCTCATCGGGCCTACTTCGCGCATCACCCGGTTGACGATGCCTCGGGCCGGGCGACCGGTGAACAGGTTGGTGACAGCGGTCTGGCTTTCCTTGGCCGTGCGCAAGGCGCGGTGATGGGAGGCGCTGATCTTCGCCTCGGGCGTGAACAGGTAGGCGCTGCCCAGTTGCACTGCCGAAGCACCCAGGGCGAATGCCGCGACGATTCCCCGCGCATCGCCAATGCCGCCAGCAGCGATCACCGGCACCTTCACCGCATCCACTACCTGCGGCAGTAAGGCAAACAGCCCGACTTGGGTGTCGAGGTCGTCGCTGAGGAACATCCCGCGATGACCACCGGCTTCGTAACCCATGGCAATGATCGCGTCGCAACCATGCTGTTCCAGCCAGATGGCCTCCTCGACGGTGGTGGCCGAGGAAAGGATTTTCGCGCCAGTGGCCTTCACTCGATCCAGCAAGGATTTTTCCGGCAGGCCGAAATGAAAACTGACCACTTTCGGACGCATCTCTTCCAGCACCCGGCAGGCGGCATCATCGAAGGGCGTGCGGTTGGACACCGGGGTCGGCGCGTCGAAGTCGACGCCCAGTTCCTGGTAATACGGCTTGAGCCGTTGCTTCCAGGCTTCGGCCCGTTGTTCGTCGAAGGCGGGCGGCTGGTGACAGAAAAAATTTACATTGAACGGCTTGTCGGTCTGCTCGCCGATGGTCGTCAGCGCCTGGCGCAGTTGTTCGACATCAAGCATCGCCGCCGGCATCGAACCCAGCCCGCCGGCATTGCACGTCGCGATCACCATGGCCGGCCCGGTCACTCCGGCCAGCGGCCCCTGGATGATGGGCAGCTCGATACCGAGCAGGTCAAGAATGCGGGTGTCTGGCCACTGGCTCATGTGCGGGGTCTCCGAGGGCAGAAGGAAACAGCGTTTTTAGCAGGTGTGGGGCGGCGAGGGCCAGTCGAGTTTTTCAATCCCGCGTTCGCCGCTTGATCCCGACGCCGTGAGGGTTACCATGCGGGCTTCATACATCAAGGAGCCCAACCCATGGACGTGAAACTCAAGACCGTCGAACCCTTCACCGTGGCCGGTTTGCAGGTGCGTACCCGCAACACCGACGAGCAGCAGCCCGACACCGCCCGAATCGGCCCGATGTGGCAGCAGTTCTTCAACGAAGGGCTGTTCGACACGATTCCGGCCCGGCAGTCGGAGTCGTTCGTCTACGGGGTGTATTCCAATTACGAGTCCGACGCCACCGGCCACTTCGATGTGACGGCCGGGGTGCAGGTGGATGCGACCAGCGCAGGCTATCCCGCCGTGGACATCGAGGGCGGGGACTACCTGGTGTTTGCGGCCAAGGGGCCGATGCCCGACTGCGTGATCCAGACCTGGGGCCTGATCTGGGCGTACTTCGCGGATAACCCGCAGGCATTGCGCCGTTTCACCACCGATTTCGAGGTCTACAGCGGCCCCGACTCGGTGGCGATCTACATTGGCATTCAATCCCCGGACGAGCGTTCCAGCGCCAACAACTGACGCTTGCGCTCCACGCCCCAGCGATAGCCCGATAGGTTGCCGTCGCTGCGCACCACCCGGTGGCAAGGGATCGCCACCGCCAGGCTGTTGGCGCCGCAGGCCTGGGCCACGGCGCGCACGGCCTTGGGCATGCCGATGCGCTGGGCAATCTCGGCGTAGCTGGCGGTGCTGCCTGCGGGAATGTCCCGCAAGGCTTGCCAGACCCGCTCCTGGAAGGCGGTGCCGCGCAGGTCCAAGGGCAGGTCCAGGCCCAGGGCCGGCGCTTCGATGAAGCCAACCACCTGGGCGATCAATTGCTCGAACTCGCGGTCGGCACCGATCAGGTTGGCCCGGCGGAATTTGTCTTGCAGGTCGCGCACCAACGCGTCCGGGTCGTCCCCCAGCAGAATCGCGCACACGCCACGCTCGCTTTGCGCCACCAGGATTGCCCCGAGGGCGCATTGGCCGACGGCGAAACGGATGTCGGTGTTCTGCCCGGCGGCGCGGTAGTCGGCGGGTTTCATGCCCAACACCTTGTCGGCAGCCTCATAAAAGCGGCTGTTGGAGTTGAAACCGGCGTCGTACAGCGCCTCGGTGATCGTGCCGCCATCGGCCAGGCGTTCGCGTACCTTGCGTGAGCGGTGGGCGGCGGCATAACCCTTGGGGGTCAGGCCGGTGACAGCCTTGAAGACCCGATGAAAATGGAAGGGGCTCAAGCCCGCGCTTTCTGCCAGTTCATTCAGGCCTGGCAGTTCCTCGGCCGCCTCGATCTGCCGGCAAGCGGCGGCAACCCGTGCCGCTTGTTGGGCGGCGATCTGGGTCTGGTCCCGGGCCACGCGCTTGCTGGGCCGGTAGCCGGCTGCCTGGGCTTGCTCCGGCGTGTCGAAGAACTCGACGTTACGCGGGTTGGGCAGGCGCGACAGGCTGCTGGGGTGGCAATAGATGCCGGTGGTTTTCACGCCATAGACGAAGGTGCCGTCGGCGCGAGGATCGCGGGCGAGCACGGCGGCCCAGCGAGGATCCAGTTCAGGGGCGAGAGTGTTCGAAGTGCTGTTCATGGTCGTTATTCCATTGGCCCGTTTTGGCTACATTAGCGAGCCTGCGAGATGGCAACACTCCGGGTCTTGCGGTTGAATTCTGCACCTTCATCCGGCGGTGCGAAACGTCAGGTTGATCCGCTGGGCGCCCAAGCGCGGGTGCTGGCCTTCCTTGAGCGGCAGCACGCCGTGGTAACGCAAGCGGTCCACGCCGCCCCAGACCACGATGTCGCCATGGAACAACGGGATGCGCAGGCTTTTGTCGCTGCGCTCGAAGCCGCCGAACTGGAACACCGCCGGCAGGCCCAAGGACATCGAGACGATGGGCGCGGCGAAGGAGCGCTCGTTCTTGTCCTGGTGCAGCGACATCCGCGCGCCGGGCACATAGCGGTTGATCAGGCAGGCGTCGGGCTCGAAATGCTCGAAGTGCGCCTGCCGGGCGGCGGCCTGGGCCAGTTCGCGAAACACCGTCGGCATGTCGGGCCAGGGCTGGCCGGTCTGCGGATCGTGGGCGGTGTAGCGATAGCCGCTGCGGTCGGTGGTCCAGCCCAGCGCACCGCAACTGCTCAAGGCCACCGACATGGTAAAGCCGCCGGGCGTGACCATCTGCCGGAACGGCGCTGCCTGCAAGACGCTGTCCAGCGCCGGCAGCAAGCGCTCGAGCCAGGGCAGGGCGAATCCGCGCAACACGTACGCTTGCTGGCCGATCTGCTCGACCTGGCCTGGCGGGGTGGGCGCCTGGTCGGCGAACAGGTCCAAGGTGAGCGGTGTGTCATTACTGCGCATCATGAAAAATGATTCCCAAGGTGTGCCGCCTGCCGCTGTGTACGCAGCTGACGCCATGGCGCATGTTCACCCGATAATACCCGCGAACGCCTTTGACGGGCCGCTGGTGCACGGCAAACACCACGGCATCGCCCTGTTTCAGATCGATGACCTGAGGCCGCGACTGCATGCGCGGGCGCTGTTCGGTGAGGACAAATTCGCCGCCGGTAAAATCCCGGCCCGGTTCCGACAGCAGGATCGCCACCTGCAACGGGAACACCTGCTCGCCGTACAGATCCTGGTGCAGACAGTTGTAGTCCTGCGGACCGTATTGCAGCAACAACGGCGTAGGGCGCTGTTGCCCGGCGGCGTGACAGCGCTGGATGAAATCGGCGTGTGCGTGGGGGTAGCGCACCTCCAGGCCCATGCATTCATTCCAGCGGTTCGCCAGCGGCACCAGCATTGGGTACAACGACTGACGCAGCTGTTGGATGAGGTCGGGCAGCGGATAGCGAAAATACTGATACTCGCCGCGCCCGAATCCATGGCGGACCATGATCACCCGCGAACGAAAAAGCCCGGGTTCGGCGTACAGACCACTCAGCAGCCGGCATTGTGTTGTTGGCAGCAGGTTGCGAATGACCGCACAGCCGTCCTGGTCGAGACTGTTCTCCAAGGTGGGCCAGTCCAGGTCGTGTATGCATTGGATTAGCGAGGGTAGGGACATGATGACAATCCTTGGTAGAAAGGACTGGTCAGTCTGGGGAGTGCTTTGACGGCTGGCACTCCGGATCTTGCGGTGTGTCAACGGCCGAGCGCTCACCTATCCTGAGCTGACACACCCGTCACCCTGTGGCGAGAGGATTATCTGTGGGAGCAAGGCTTGCCCGCGATGAAGGCAACGCGTTCTGTCGGGGTGAACGAGGCGCCTTCATCGCGGGCAAGCCTTGCTCCCACAATGGGGATGACCCTCGCACAAAAACAGTTTGATGAGCTGTTACAGCGCTTTGCTGACCTTGACGTCGCTGATCACATCGTCGGTCTGGCCATGCAGCTTTTGCAATGCGGCCCTGGCTTCTTCCTCGGTGCCGGTTTCCAGTTGCGCGAATTCGAAGCGGCGTTCGTCGTTGAGCTTGTACTTGATGACGTATTTGGTCGTCTGGGCCACGGTTTTGCCTGTCTTGAATAAGGGGCGATTCAGCTCAGTTTCGAGCTGGAACGCCGGATGATTTTGATCTTGTGGGTCAGGGTCGGCTTGCGCGTGACGCTGATTGCACGGTGGCTGACGGTGTCGATGGTGATGTTCCAGAAACCGGTGCTAGGGGCAGTGATCCGGGCCGGGAAGGTGTCGAACGCGCCGCCGTGATACGTGTGCCGGCCGCCGTTCTTGAAGCTGCGGAAGTTGGCGTCGTTCATCAAACGGATGTTACACATTTGGGAGCATTCGATGACGACGATGTCGTCTTCGTTCAGGTGCTCGCGCTGGTGAATGAATTTCATGGGCGCCTCCAGAAGGGCTTTTTCTACAAAATCAAAACGATAGCAAGGGGCAATGATGCGCAGTTTATCAGCCCCGAGTGTTAATATCCGGCCCGCGCTCCAGGCTTTGTTCATTTATCGCAGGAAGCGGGAAAAAAAAGCGGTGCGGCACCGGAGAAAAACGGCGTCTGCACTGTCGGAGGATCTTTATTGGAGGAATCATATGAAGCGCAGCGTGTGGGTGTTGGCATTGGCCATGAGTGGATGTGCATCGGTATCGGACATCAACCAGACGCCCCCCACCATGAGCGTCATCTCCGGAAAGAAGCCTCACGAATATGCCAAGTGTGTGTCCGACAAGCTGGCCAGCAGCCGTGGCTCGCTGCAAATGGAGCCGCACAAGAACGGCGTACGACTGATCGTCCCGGGCAAACTGTCGACCCTGCCGGCGGCGGTGTTCGACATTGACGAGCGCTCCAGTGGCAGCAGCATCAAGCTGCACGAAAGCCTGTCCAACGTACCGGTGCGCCCGGGCGATGTGCAGGATGCGGCCAACGCCTGCATTTCCGGCTGATCACACTCAGCGCCTGACGAGCGGGCCGGGCATCGGATAAACTGCTGCCCCTCGACAAAAAATGCCGCCACGGTTCACGTTGGCGGCATTGTCATTTATGGAGTCAGTCGATGAAACGCGAGCAGGTGCGCGAGCGCCATGCAGAAGGTCTTATCTGTGCCACCCATGTGATTCAGAACCCGGCGAGCCCGGGCGAATGGATTGTGTTCTTCAAGAAAAGCGCCGGGCGCAGTTTTTTCCTGGTGGATGACCTGGACGAAGTCGAGTCCTTCGCCCGTCTCGATGAACTGATCGAAACCTTGCGCGGGCTGGGCATCAAGTTCGCCGAGATCCACATTTGACTACTTGCACACCACCACGACGCTGCGGCTGGTGAAATTGCCGACGTCGACGCCCAGGGTCTTCTCGCTTTCCTTGGCCTGGGGTGTGCCGTCGGTGCCGACGATGCGATAGCCAGTACCGGCACAGGACGCGTCAGCCTTTTCGTAGCACGTCGCCCAGGAGTTGGCCTCGCCCGAGCAGTCGATGGCCAGGCCTTGCTCGCCGTTGTTCAGGTAGGTTTTTTCGGCCGAGGCACAGCCCGCCAGGGCCAGGACTGTAAACAGCGCCAGAAGTGTCTTCATGGGATCGTCATCGAGAAGGGAAGGGCAACGGCGAGGTTATAGCGAATGGCCATTGCGGTACAGCTAAACAAGCCTCGTTCAATGCCCGGGTGGCATTTACTAGAGGCTTGGGGGGTTATTTCTTGCGGCGGGGGCTGCGGGCGGGGGCGGTGTCGCGTTCTTTCGCCGCCGGAGCCGCGCGTTCGTCCTGGAATACCGCAGCCACTTCCACTGCCATGGCCTTGCTAGGCAAGGGACCGGCGACTTGCTCGCCGTGGTAGTTGATAATCCACCACTGGCCGTCCTTGCCCTGGCTGACCGAATAACCGTTTGCGTTTCTTGTTGCCGACATCTAGCTGCCTCATTGGCGTGATCAAGGACGACATGATACGTCAAATGCTCGCAAACAGCGCCTACTGGCGTACAGTGGGTCCGCTGCAGCCATCGAAACGAAAGGCGATTGAACTATCCGCCGTTTTTTATTTCTCTATGATGGCACCGGTTGGCCAGTGCGGGCATTGTAAGGTGCCCGTCGCCTGATTAGACTGCGCCGAAACTCGTACACACCGCCTTTTCAAGGACTTATATGATCAAGAAATGCTTGTTCCCAGCAGCCGGTTACGGTACTCGCTTCCTGCCAGCGACTAAAGCCATGCCCAAAGAAATGCTGCCGGTGGTGAACAAGCCACTGATCCAGTACGGCGTCGAAGAAGCCCTCGATGCGGGCCTGACGGAAATCTCCATCGTCACCGGCCGCGGCAAACGCGCCCTGGAAGACCATTTCGACATCAGCTACGAGCTGGAAAACCAGATCAAGGGCACCGACAAGGAAAAATACCTGGTCGGCATCCGCAAGCTGCTGGATGAGTGCTCGTTCTCCTACACCCGCCAGACCGAAATGAAAGGCCTGGGCCACGCGATCCTGACCGGCCGCCCACTGATCGGTGACGAACCGTTCGCCGTGGTCCTGGCGGACGACCTGTGCGTCAACCTCGAAGGCGACGGCGTCCTGACCCAGATGGTCAAGCTGTACAAGCAGTTCCGCTGCTCCATCGTGGCGATCCAGGAAGTCGATCCGCAGGAAACCAACAAGTACGGCGTGATTGCCGGCGAAATGATCCGCGACGACATCTACCGCGTTCACAGCATGGTTGAAAAACCAAAACCTGAAGACGCGCCGTCGAACCTGGCGATCATCGGTCGCTACATCCTGACCCCGGACATCTTCGACCTGATCGAACAGACCGAGCCAGGCAAGGGCGGCGAAATCCAGATCACCGACGCCCTGATGAAACAGGCCCAGAACGGCTGCGTCATGGCTTACAAGTTCAAAGGCAAGCGTTTCGACTGCGGTGGCGCCGAAGGCTACATCGACGCGACCAACTTCTGCTTCGAGAACTTCTACAAGACGGGCAAGGCTTACTGATAGCCTGCGCCACGCCTTGAAAAACGCCCCGACTGGTTCGGGGCGTTTTTTTATCTGGAAAACCCTCCAGCAGTTTCACTCAGTGCGAAAAACACACAGAACCCTGTGGCGAGGGGATTTATCCCCGCTGGGCTGCGCAGCAGCCCTAAAGCCTGCAACTGCGGTGTATCAGGCTGATTGCATCTGGATTTTGGGGCTGCTGTGCAGCCCAACGGGGATAAATCCCCTCGCCACAGGAATGAGGTAGGCCTTAGGTAATCATTACGCTACAGGAGGGCACTCGCGCCTGGCCACCTGGCTTTTCCATTTTCCACCCCCATAACCATCGCAACGCTGCCTCAGGTGAAAACAGCAGGTATGCTGATGACCTGCCGAAGGAGATAGAGAATGGCCTACGATTTTGACTTGTATGTGGTTGGCGCCGGTTCCGGTGGTGTGCGGGCTGCGCGGTTTGCCGCCGGTTTCGGCGCCAAGGTGGCCGTGGCGGAAAGCCGTTACCTGGGCGGGACCTGCGTGAACGTGGGCTGCGTGCCGAAAAAACTGCTGGTCTACGGCGCGCATTACGCCGAGGACTTCGAGCAGGCGTCGGCCTATGGCTGGACGGCGGGCGAGGCGAGTTTCGACTGGGCCACGCTGATCGCCAACAAGGACCGGGAAATCAATCGCCTCAACGGGATTTATCGCAACCTGCTGGTCAACAGCGGCGTTGTGCTGCACGAAGGTCATGCCAGGCTGACCGGGCCCAACGAGGTCGAGATCAATGGCCAGCGCCACACCGCCAGGCACATCCTGATCGCCACAGGCGGTTGGCCGGTGATCCCGGACATTCCGGGGCGCGAGCACGCCATCAGCTCCAACGAGGCGTTCTTTCTCAAGGAACTGCCCAAGCGCGTCATCGTGGTGGGCGGTGGCTACATTGCGGTGGAGTTCGCCGGGATCTTCCACGGCATGGGTGCGCAGACGTCCTTGCTCTATCGCGGTGAGCTGTTCCTGCGCGGCTTTGACGGCGCGGTGCGCAAGCACCTGGCAGAAGAGCTGACCCGTCGTGGCCTGGACCTGCAATTCAACGCTGACATCAAGTCCATCGAAAAACTGGACGATGGCAGCCTCAGGGTCGAGCTCAAGGATGGCAAAACGTTGCTCACCGATTGCGTGTTCTACGCCACCGGTCGGCGGCCGATGCTCGACAACCTGGGTCTGGAAACCACCGGTGTCACGCTGGATGAGAAGGGCTTTGTCCAGGTCAACGAAAAATACGAGACCGCTGAACCGTCGATCCTCGCCATTGGCGACGTGATCGGTCGCGTCCAGCTCACCCCCGTTGCCCTGGCCGAAGGCATGGCGGTGGCGCGACGTCTGTTCAAGCCCGAGCAGTATCGCCTGGTGGATTACCGGATGATTCCCACCGCCGTGTTCAGCCTGCCGAACATCGGCACCGTTGGCCTGACCGAAGAGCAGGCCAGGGAGGAGGGGCATGAGGTCGAGATTTTCGAAAGCCGCTTCCGGCCGATGAAACTGAGCTTGACCGAATGCCAGGAACGCACCCTGATGAAACTGGTGGTGGATGCCCGGACCGACAAGGTGCTGGGTTGCCACATGGTCGGGCCGGATGCCGGTGAAATCGTCCAGGGGCTGGCCATTGCCCTCAAGGCTGGCGCCACCAAGCGCGATTTCGACGAAACCATCGGCGTGCACCCGACCGCCGCCGAAGAGTTCGTGACGATGCGTACGCCCGTCGCCTGAAGCGACCCGTAAGAGCTGCGTAAGAGCTGTGTAGGAGCTGTCGAGTGCAACGAGGCTGCGATCTTTCCCCAGACACTTGCATCTCAAGCGAAAGATCAAAGGATCAAAAGATCGCAGGCTTCGCCAGCTCCTACAGATTTTTTCTATCTATATAGATTCCTGATAGCCAAAACCAATCATTCACATCAGGTTTGCCAATGAGCCAGCCTGGGGATGAGTGGTTAAGATCCTCTCCATCAACTTCCAACCCTGATGGAGAAACATCAATGCCTATCATCAACAGCCAAGTTAAACCGTTCAACGCTACCGCTTTCAAAAACGGCGAATTCGTCGAAGTATCGGACGCTAACCTGAAAGGCAAATGGTCTGTCGTGTTCTTCTACCCGGCTGACTTCACCTTCGTTTGCCCAACCGAGCTGGAAGACCTGGCCGACAACTACGCCGAGTTCCAGAAGCTGGGCGTCGAGATCTACAGCGTCTCCACCGACACTCACTTCGCCCACGCTGCCTGGCACAACACTTCGCCAGCCATCGGCAAGATCCAGTACACCATGATCGGCGACCCGACCCACGTCATCTCGCGCAACTTCGACGTGCTGATCGAAGAAGTCGGCCTGGCTGACCGCGGCACTTTCGTGATCAACCCACAAGGCCAGATCAAGATCGTTGAAATCAACGACGGCGGCGTAGGCCGTGACGCTTCCGAGCTGCTGCGCAAGATCAAGGCCGCTCAGTACGTTGCCGCTCACCCGGGCGAAGTCTGCCCAGCCAAGTGGAAAGAAGGCGAGGCCACCCTGGCTCCGTCCCTGGACCTGGTCGGCAAGATCTAAGTCTGTGAGTCATCCGAGGGCGATCCGCTCTTAATCAAGTAAGCCGCTTCGCCCCACAAAACGCCCGGGCGAGATTCGCTCGGGCGTTGTTTTTTCTGAATTCAAAAAATGGAAATCGCCCGTATGTTGGACGCCAATCTTAAAGCTCAGTTGAAGTCATACCTGGAACGGGTCACCCAGCCGATCGAGATCGTCGCCTCCCTCGACGACGGTGCGAAATCCCAGGAAATGCTCGCGTTACTCCAAGACGTTGCCAGTCTTTCCCATCAGATTACCTTGCTCGATAACGGCAGCGATGCGCGCAAGCCTTCGTTTTCGTTGAATCGCCCGGGAGCCGATATCAGCCTGCGTTTTGCCGGCATTCCCATGGGGCACGAATTCACTTCGCTGGTGTTGGCCTTGCTGCAAGTGGGCGGTCACCCTTCGAAGGCCAGTGTCGACGTCATCGAACAGGTCCGCTTCCTCAAGGGCGAGTTCAACTTCGAGACCTATTTCTCGCTGTCGTGCCAGAACTGCCCGGACGTGGTCCAGGCGCTGAACCTGATGGCGGTGCTGAACCCGAACATTCGCCACGTCGCCATCGACGGCGCGCTGTTCCAGGCTGAAGTCGATGAACGCCAGATCATGGCCGTGCCGAGTGTGTACCTCAACGGTGTGAACTTCGGCCAGGGCCGCATGGGCCTGGAAGAGATTCTCGCTAAGATCGACACCAGTGGTATCGAACGCCAGGCCGAGAAAATCAGCGCCAAGGACGCCTTTGATGTGCTGGTGGTCGGCGGTGGCCCGGCCGGTGCTTCGGCGGCGATCTACGCGGCCCGTAAAGGCATCCGCACTGGCGTGGCGGCCGAACGTTTCGGCGGCCAGGTGCTCGACACCATGGCCATCGAGAACTTCATCTCGGTCCAGGAAACCGAAGGGCCGAAACTGGCCGTCGCCCTGGAAGAACACGTCAAGCAGTACGACGTGGACATCATGAACCTGCAACGTGCCGACGGCCTGGTGCCAGGCAAGGACGGCGGGCTGCATGAAATCAAGTTCGCCAGCGGTGCGAGCCTCAAGGCCAGGACCGTGATCCTGGCGACCGGTGCCCGCTGGCGCGAGATGAACGTGCCGGGCGAGCAGCAGTATCGCAACAAGGGCGTGGCGTACTGCCCGCACTGCGACGGTCCGCTGTTCAAAGGCAAGCGCGTGGCGGTGATCGGCGGTGGTAACTCCGGCGTCGAGGCGGCCATCGACCTGGCCGGTATCGTCGCCCACGTCACGTTGCTGGAGTTCGATGTGCAATTGCGTGCCGACGCGGTATTGCAGCGCAAACTGCACAGCCTGCCGAACGTGACGGTGATTACCAACGCCCAGACCACCGAAGTGACTGGAGACGGTCAGAAGGTCAACGGCTTGCGCTACAAGGACCGTCCGAGCGGTGAAGTACGGGACGTGGAGCTGGAGGGGATCTTCGTGCAGATCGGCCTGTTGCCCAACACCGATTGGCTCAAAGGCACCGTCGAGCTGTCGCCGCGGGGTGAGATTATCGTCGATGCCCGGGGTGAAACTTCGATCCCTGGCGTGTTCGCCGCCGGTGACGTGACCACCGTGCCGTACAAGCAGATCGTGATTGCCGTGGGCGAGGGCGCCAAGGCTTCGCTGAGTGCCTTCGACCACCTGATCCGTACCTCTGCGCCGGCCTGAAAAGTCGATAGCTGAAAAAACAAAACCCCATGGGCCTGGCTCATGGGGTTTTTATGTTTGCGCATTGTCTGTGGGGCAGGCGTTGTGTTCACCCTGTTATATCGAGTTGCCTCCTTCGCGAGCAAGCCCGCTCCCACACTGGACCGCGTCGTTCACAGGTTTTGCGTACGACAGCGATCCAGTGTGGGAGCGGGCTTGCTCGCGAAGAGGCCCTCAAATCCAGCATCACTGTCGACAGGCAAACCGCTATCGCGCTGTCACAATGGACGGTGGAGAGTTTTACAGCGGCGCAGGCTGGATGATTTCAACCCAGTAGCCATCCGGGTCCTTGATGAAGGCCAGGCTTTTCATGCGGCCGTCGTTCAGGCGTTTCTGGAAATCGCAGCCCAGTGCCTCGAAGCGCTCGCAGGCGGCGACGACGTCCGGTACCGAGATGCAGATATGGCCGAAGCCGCGTGGGTCGGTGTTGCCGTTATGGTAGGCGAAGGCCGGATCGCTTTCGGTGCTGTGGTTGTGGGTCAGTTCCAGGATGCCAGGGATCGACTTCATCCATTCGGTCCGCGCCGCCGCGTCCGCCGGGATCTGGCTCTTGTCCACCAGTGCCAGGAAATACAGGCTGAACTCGGCTTCCGGGAAGTCGCGTTTCTCCACCAGCGAGAAACCCAGCACGCGGGTGTAGAAGTCCAGGGACCGGGTGATGTCCTTGACCCGCAGCATGGTGTGGTTGAAGACGAACTGGGTCGTGGCGGCATCAGGTTGTGCGGTGACGCCAGGGAAAGTATTGAGTTCGTGCAGGCTCATGGGCCCTCCGGAAAATAAGTGGGGCAAACGGCGTCGCAAGCGTGGTTGCGACGGTTCCTGGGCTTGCGTCAGACGGCTTCCTTGCAGGTGCGAGCATGATACGCAAGGGGCGCGGTGTCGCCAAACCGCGTGTGGCTATTGCCTGCTTCTGCCTCGGGCTTCAGACTTTACGATTCGCCCTTGAGTGCCAACGCAATGATTCGACCGTTCCTTTCGCTGTTTGTCCTGCTGTTTGCCTGCATTGCGAGTGTCGGCGGCGTCCAGGCGGACGAACCGCAGATCGCCTGGCCCCAAGGCTGGGTTGTCGAGCCACTGCCCGCCGACGCCGCGGCGCCGGGCCCCTTGCGACAACGTGCAACCAAGAGCGATTCGGCAGGCAATGCGGTGATGGTCATGGAATTGACCACGACCACCGTAGAACCCGATCACCAGGTCAACTTGCAAGGCGTGTTGCTGGAAATGCGCAAATCGATCCAGAAGGATTTTTTCCAGGGCGGTTACCAAAGTGTGTGCAATAAGATCCATGCTTCCATGTTGGGCGGCGTAACTGCATTGGAAACCACTTGCACGATCACGCAAAACGGACGACATGTATTGTCTCAGGCACTCGTCGCGGCACTAAATGAGGGCAAGGCTTATGTGCTGTCCTATGCAGGGCAGGCGCAGGTGTTTGTTGAAAGCCAGGATGAAATACAGTCGGTGCGAAACAGTTTGAAACTATAACGCCGTCAGCGTAATACGCTCGGGGTTTAATCCAAAAGTTTAGCCCATAAAAAAGCCCTGAGTGTATTCAGGGCTTTTTTTTGCATCATGGGGGCTGTCAACCACGCACTGTCAACCACGCAACCAGGAATCGACGGTAGCTGCACCGTACTGTTCTTTCCAGGCTTTGAGGCCGCGGTGATTGCCGCCCTTGGTCTCGATCAACTCGCCGGTGTGCGGGTTCTGGTAAACCTTTACCACTCGCGCACGGCGGGTCTTGATGGGTTTGCTCGATTGCAGGCTCGCCTTGGACGGGTTCGGGTCGAGGATCGCGACGATGTCGCGCAGGCTCTTGCCGTAGGTTTTCATCAGTCCCTGGAGCTTTTCCTCGAATTCGATTTCCTTCTTGAGCCCGGCATCGTTCTTCAGTGATTCCAACTGCTTGAGCTGTTCTTGAAGGGCCTTTTCGGCTGCACGAAATTCAGCGAGTCTGGACAAAATCGTTACTCCATTCAAAATATTTGGCTGATACCAACCGCAAACAAAGCTATAAGCCGAGCGCCTTGGTGTTAATGACTCTCCTGCTATCTGGCACAGGTAGAAAAATTGTAGTAGTTAATCCGGAAAGTGTAAATCGTAACTTTTTCGTTATGTAACAACAGCAAAATTTTTTATCAGTTGGGCATCGTCGTCAATAGATCGGCGGCGGTTAACTGCCATTAAGGTCGGTCACGGTCTCAATGAACGCCTGCCCGCTAATCGGTCGACCAAATAGATAACCCTGTAGAAAGTTCACCCCATGGGCGCTCAGGTAGTCGCTTTGCTCGACGGTTTCGACGCCCTCGGCCACCATGTCCAGGCCCAGCTTGCCCGACAGTTCGATGATGCTGTCGAGCAGGTGCCGTGACAGCGTATCGGCACCGATCCTCGCGACAAAGCTCTGGTCGATCTTCAAAAAGTCCACGTTGAACTGGCGCACGTACGCCAAGCTGGAATGACCCGTGCCGAAATCGTCGAGGGCGATCTTGACGCCCAATTCCCGCAGCTGGTCGAACAGTTGCCGGGTAACGGGCGTAGGTTCGATCAACTCGCGCTCGGTCAACTCCAGCGCCAGGGCAATCGTACCGGGCGCGAAGGCGCCGAGAAATTCGCGACAATCGTCCACCAGCGCCAGATCCTGGCAGTGGCGGGCGGTGATGTTGATGCCAACATGAAACGGCGCTTCGAGTTGAGGCGCCAGCGGTGCCAGCAGGTGCATGGTTTGCTGCATCAGCGCCCGGGTCATCGGTACGATCAGGCCGCTGTGTTCGGCGAATGGAATGAACAGGTCGGGGTGAACGAGGCCTTCCTTGGGGTGGTTCCAGCGCATCAGCACTTCGACGCCGGCCCAGCGTTTGCTGTCGCTGTGCACGATCGGTTGCAGATAGGGCACGAACTCGCCGGCTTCCAGGGCCCGTTGCAGTTCACGACTGGGCGAGGAGGCGCGTTTTTGCAGCCAGTGCCCGAGGATCCCGGCCACGACGCCGAAGAACATCAGCAAGCTGAACAGCGGCGGATATTCCCTGGCCATGTAGCGCCAGGTCTCGCCCTCGTCGAAGCCGGCTTCTACATTGAAGGCATAGCGCGATGACCCCAGTTCATTCTGGGCGACCGGCAGCCCGGGCATGGGCGCTGGCCGGACCTTGCCGTCCGCCGCCAGCCAGTTCGTCCCGACTTGCAGCCTTAGCCGGGTCTGGCGGCCGATCAAGTGCAAGACGTTCGTCAGGTGGTACCCGTTAAGCGTGGCCAAGGCGCCTTGATGGCCCTCGTTGAGCCGGTAAATCAGCAGCGCGGTGTCCGGCGTGACCGGGTTGCCGCCCATGAGCCACAAGCTGCCTTGATGGTAGTCGCTCGGGTTGACGCGTTCCTCGAAGGCACCGAACAGCGAGCTGCAATAGAGGTTGTTGTCCCAGATAAGGTTGGTCGAACGGACAAAGGGCCGGCGCGTCACTTGTTCGCGTAAGGCCAGCTTCACCGCTTCGCAGGGCTGGCCGGCCAGGGGCAATAGTTCACGGGCCGCCAAGGCGGTGTTGTCGAGCATCAGCTCGATCTGCCTGACCAGTTCCTCGGCGGTCTGCCGGGTGTGTTGCGCCAGTGTCCGTTCGGCCTGCATGTACAAAATGGCCAGCCCTGACAGCATCGGCACCAGGCCGCACAGCAGGGTGACGAGATAGCGACGGGGCCGGGTGTGCGAGCGGGTGGCGGTCAAGGGCATCGGCACAACCTGAGAAGAAAGGGGGCGAGGGGGAATCGTCGGATGCCGACCATGATAGATGGCTTGCCGGGTGCTTGCTGACCGCAGCATGACTGTGGAGCGAGGTCTGTGGGAGCAAGGCTTGCCCGCGATGAACGATCATGCGGTCCACCTGGAGAACCGAGGTGCCTTCATCGCGAGCAAGCTTTGCTCCCACAGGTTCAATGCCAGGCTCCCCCAGGTTTGATGCCGGGCTCATGACTGCCGGGCCAGCTCGATAAACGCCAGGGTGGCGGGCGAGGCCTGGCGGCTGTCCAATACCGCCAGGCCGATCTGCCGTGGCACCCGCGGCGAAAAGGGGCGTGCGACGAAACCCAGGCTTTCGCCCTCCGGCAACGAGCCTTCGGACACCACGCTCACTGCCTCACCGCGCCTGACGATATCCAGGGTGCTGAGCAATTGCGAACAACGGAAACGCACGTTCGGGGTCAGCCGGGCGGCATTGAACAGGCGCGAAACCAGCTCCGATGATCCGGCCTCGGTGTGCACGAAGGGGTCGTTGCACAGGTCCTTGAGGCTCAGGCTGGCCTGGGCGGCGAGGGGATGGTGAGTGGGCAGCAGGGCGACCATCTGATCTTCCATCAACATGAACGTATCGAAACGGTCCTCGGGCAGCACCACGAAGCCGACGTCGATCCGCCGTTCGTCCAGCCATTGGAGGACCTGCCTGTCGGGCCCTTCGTCGATGTGCACTTCGATGCCGGGATGCAAGTCTCGATAGCGCCGCAGGATACCGGGCAACAGTTTCATCGATGACGTTGGCCCGAACGAGCCGATGCGCAAGGTGCCGCGGCGCATGCCCCGGGCATCGGCGGCTTCCTGGCGCAAGGTGTTGGCCAGCCCGAGCATGGCCCGGGCCCGCAGCAGCAATTGCTGACCAATGTCGCTGAGTTCCACCTGGGATTGATGACGCCTGAGCAATTCCACACCCAATTCTTGTTCCAGGGACTTGATGGCGTGGGATACCGCTGACTGGCCGATGCCCAATCGTGTGGCCGCCGCCGTGAACCCCCGCAGCTCGGCGACCAGGGAGAAGATTTCGAGTTGGGTGAGGGTCATGAGGGATTACTCATTTTACGATGATCAGGCATGAGGCAAATAATGAGGTATCCAACACCTTGTGGCGAGGGGATTTCACTGTGGGAGCAAAGCTTGCTCGCGATGAACGATGACTCGGTTTGCCTGCTGAATCGCGCCGCCTTCATCGCGAGCAAGCTTTGCTCCCACAATTAATCCCCCTCGCCACAGGTTTTGCGTTGTTCTCATTAGCGTGCCGTGGTGCAACCATGAAAACCCTCGAACAAACCCTCCCAACCCCGTCAGACCTGCCGGTCTACCTGAAGCTCGCCATGGTCACCATGATCTGGGGCGGGACCTTCGTGGCCGGCCGGATCCTTGCCGATGCCCTGGCGCCGATGTTTGCCGCCAGCCTGCGGTTCCTGTTGGCGAGTATCGCGCTGCTGGCGTTTCTCGCCCTGGCCGGGATCCCGCTGGTCAGGCCCAGTGTGAAGCAGGGGCTGCAGTTGGCTGCGCTGGGGTTCTTCGGCATCTTTTTCTACAACCTGTGCTTCTTCTATGGCTTGCAGTACATCAATGCGTCGCGGGCCTCGCTGATCGTGGCCTTGAACCCGGCGGTGATCGGGCTGGCGTCCTGGTGGTTGTTCAAGGAGCGGCTGAGCCGCTTGAAAGTGGCGGGCATCGTGCTCTGCATCGGTGGGGCGGGGCTGGTGATCGTCAGTCGTGATCCGTCCTTGTTGCAAGGCGCAGAGCAGGGTTGGATCGGCGACCTGCTGATTTTTGGCTGCGTACTGGGCTGGGGCATCTATTCGCTGTTTTCGAAAAAACTCAACGACAGCCTCGGCCCCTTGCAGACCGTGACCTGGTCGATTCTGCTGGGCACGCTGATGCTGTGGCTGGCCTGCGCGGCGGCGGGAGAAGTCCGCGTTGAAGCCCTGCGCGGTCTGGACGTGGAGCAATGGCTGAGCCTGTTGTACCTCGGCGTGCTGGGCTCGGCACTGGCCTATATCGCCTGGTACGACGGCATTCGTCGGATTGGCGCGACCCGCTCCGGCGTATTCATCGCGCTCAACCCGCTGACGGCGGTACTGCTGGGGGCGCTGCTGCTGGACGAACGGCTCACGGCCCTGATGTGTGTCGGCGGGGGCGTGATCCTGGTGGGGATTTTCCTGTGCAACAAACCCCTTGCGCGGTCGAAGGAAAAGGCGATTTGATACAGAAGGCGGACAAACCTGGTTACGCTGTGTAGAATCGATTTACGCATATAAGAATAACGTCTTCTGGCAGCAGAAGCCTCGCCCGCAAGAGCCTTGGGTCGACAATGAAGATACTTGGGTTTCAACTGATCTATGGCGATTTCCTCGCCCGCAGCGTTCGTGGCATTTCCTGCGCGCCGCCCCGTGTCCTCAGCATCGCCAGCAACTAACGTTTTTTGTTAATTGAGCAATGATGAGGCGCCGACATGGCAGATCTATACGAAAACCCCATGGGCCTGATGGGCTTCGAATTCATCGAATTCGCATCCCCGACCCCCAACACCCTGGAGCCGATCTTCGAGATCATGGGCTTCACCAAAGTGGCCACCCACCGCTCCAAAAACGTGCACCTGTATCGCCAGGGCGCGATCAACCTGATCCTCAACAACGAACCCCACAGCGTGGCCTCGTACTTTGCCGCCGAGCACGGTCCTTCGGTGTGCGGCATGGCGTTCCGGGTCAAGGATTCGCAACAGGCCTACAAGCGTGCCCTGGAACTCGGTGCCCAGCCGATCCACATCGAGACCGGCCCGATGGAGCTGAACCTGCCGGCGATCAAAGGCATCGGCGGTGCGCCGCTGTACCTGATCGACCGTTTTGGCGAAGGCAGCTCGATCTATGACATCGACTTCGTGTTCATCGAGGGCGTTGATCGCAACCCGGTGGGCGCGGGCCTGAAAATCATCGACCACCTGACCCACAACGTCTATCGCGGGCGCATGGCCTACTGGGCCGGCTTCTACGAGAAACTGTTCAACTTCCGCGAGATCCGCTACTTCGACATCAAGGGCGAATACACCGGCCTGACCTCCAAGGCCATGACCGCCCCGGATGGCATGATCCGTATCCCGTTGAACGAAGAGTCGTCCAAGGGCGCCGGGCAGATCGAAGAGTTCCTGATGCAGTTCAACGGCGAAGGCATCCAGCACGTGGCCTTCCTCACCGACGACCTGATCAAGACCTGGGATCACCTGAAAAGCATCGGCATGCGCTTCATGACCGCGCCGCCGGACACCTACTACGAAATGCTCGAAGGCCGCCTGCCGAACCACGGCGAACCGGTCGATGAACTGCAATCGCGGGGCATTCTGCTGGACGGTGCTTCCGAGCAGGGCGACAAGCGCCTGCTGCTGCAGATTTTCTCGGAAACCCTGATGGGGCCGGTGTTCTTCGAATTCATCCAGCGCAAGGGCGACGATGGTTTCGGCGAAGGCAACTTCAAGGCGCTGTTCGAGTCCATCGAGCGCGACCAGGTGCGTCGTGGTGTGCTGGCGACCGAGTAAGGCCTGAGCCATGAAAAAGCCCGCCCGGCAGTGATGTCGGGCGGGCTTTTTTTGTTGCCGATGCAGTCCCGAATGTGGGAGCGGGCTTGCTCGCGAAAGCGGTGTATCAGTCGATATAAATGGCGCCTGACACGCCGCTTTCGCGAGCAAGCCCGCTCCCACAGGTTCGATGTAGGCTCAGGCCCTGCGCTGCTGCCGCACCAAGTGCTTGAACCCTTCGAACACCAGCACCGCCACCGCCATCCAGATGGGGATGTAGGTCAGCCATTCACCGGCCTTGATGCTTTCGCCCAACAGCAGCGCAACGCCCAGCAGCAGCACCGGTTCGACATAACTCAACAGCCCGAACAGGCTGAACGGCAGCAATCGACTGGCGACGATGTAGGACACCAGCGCGCTGGCGCTGATCACCCCGAGCACCGGGATCAGCAGCGACAGCCACGGGTATTGATCGAACACGTCGAAACCCTGTTCGCCGCTTTGCACGAACCACAGTGCCAGGGGGAGCATCAGGGTCATGTCCAGCCAGAGGCCGCCCAGGTTGTCGGTCTTGATGCGTTTGCGCAGGATGAAATAGATCGGGTAGCCAATCACCACCAGCAAGGTTGCCCAGGAAAAACCACCCACCTGGTACAACTCGTTGAACACGCCAAGGGTGGCGAAGAACACGGCGACTTTCTGCAGGTAGGAAAGGCGTTCGCCATAGACGATGCGCCCGGTCAGGACCATCGACAGCGGCAGCAGGAAGTACCCCAGCGACACGTCCAGGCTGTAGCCGTTGAGCGGCGCCCACATGAACAACCACAGTTGCGCACCCATCAGGGCCGACGAGGCGATCGCCGCGATCAACAGCCGTGGCGTGGCGATCAGGCGTTGGATCAGCGCCGTGACCAGGTGCCAGTCCCGCGTCACCAGCAGGAAGGCGGTCATGCACGGCATCGTCAGCAGCATGCGCCAACCGAAGATCTCCACGCCGGTCAGCGGTGAGAGCAACGAGGTGTAGTAGTACATGACGGCGAACAGCGCGGAGGCCGAGACCGATAGAACGATGCCTTTGGACACGGTGATTCTCTTGAGGGCGATCAATCAACACCTTACCTGTGGCAGGGTTGTTGGTTGTGGGAGCGAGTCATGTGGGAACAAGGCCTGCGGTAGCAAAACCTGTGGGAACAAGGCCTGCGGTAGCAAAACCTGTGGGAGCAAGGCCTGCGGTAGCAAAACCTGTGGGAGCAAGGCTTGCCCGCGATAGTCACGCCGCGGTTCAACAGGTGAGCCGCATTATCGTTCATCGCGGGCAAGCCTTGCTCCCACTAAGCCTTGCTCCCCACAGGTACCCGCCCCGGCACGAAATGGCTCACATCGTTGAACCCCGGCGTCGAAGCATGCCCCGGCGTCACCAGCGAATCGATGAACGCTTCATCTTCCGCACTGATCTTCACCGCCTGCGCCTTGGTGTACGAATCCCACTGCTCCTCGGTGCGCGGCCCGACGATGGCCGAGGTCACGGCGCTGTTGTTCAGCACCCAGGCGATGGCGAACTCGATGATGCCCACGCCACGGCCCTGGGTGTATTGCAGGATCTGCTGGGCAATGCGCAGGGACTCGACCCGCCACTCGGTTTCCAGGATGCGTTTGTCCTGGCGGCCGGCACGGCTGTTGGCGTCCGGCGCCACGTCTGGCGCGTACTTGCCGCTGAGCACGCCTCGGGCCAGGGGGCTGAACGGCACCACGCCGAGGCCGTAGTTCTGCGCCGCGGTGATCTGCTCGGTTTCCGCCTGGCGGTTGACGATGTTGTACAGCGGTTGGCTGATCACTGGCCGGTCGATGCCCAGGCTGTCGGCGATCCGGATCACTTCGGCGATGCGCCAGCCACGGTAGTTCGACAGGCCCCAGTAGCGGATCTTGCCCTGGCGAATCAAATCGCCGATGGCCGACACAGTAACGTGCAGCGGGGTGTTGTGGTCTTCACGGTGCAGGTAATAGATGTCCAGGTAATCGGTGCCCAGGCGCGTCAGGCTCGCCTCGATGCCATTGAAGATGTGCTTGCGGCTCAGGCCGCTGCGGTTGGGCATGCCGTCCGGCGGGCCGAAGCCGACCTTGGTGGCCAGCACCCATTCCTGGCGGTGACGGGCGATCGCCTCGCCGACGATCTCTTCGGAACGGCCGTTGGTGTAGACATCCGCGGTGTCGATGAAATTGATGCCCTGGTCCCAGGCCTTGTCGATGATCCGCAGCGAATCCTCGGTGCTGGTCTGTTCGCCGAACATCATCGTGCCCAGGGTCAGCGTCGAGACTTGCAACCCGGAATGGCCTAGCGTGCGGTAGCTCATGACAAGATCCTTTTATCCATGGGGAAAGGCTCAATCAAATACCAGAACCGTCGCGTGGATCAAATAGAATTCTCAAACGCCCCCAAATCAACTGTGGGAGCGGGCTTGCTCGCGAAGGCGTCGTGTCAGTCGCCATTGATATTGACTGATACACCGCTTTCGCGAGCAAGCCCGCTCCCACAAGGGATTGGTGTCAGGCCCGTAGGGTGCGGGTCATGCGCAACGCCAGCAGGCTGCCGCAGACAATCACGCCCGCCAACAGGTACAGCGCCGCGTCGGTCGAGCCGGTGGCGTCCTTGACCCAACCCACCAGGTACGGGCTCAGGAACCCCGCCATCTGCCCCATGGAGTTGATCAACGCCAACCCACCGGCCGCCGCGCCAGCGCTGAGCATTGCGGTGGGCACCGGCCAGAACATCGGCAGGCCGGTGAGGGCGCCCATGGTGGCGATGGACAGGCCGATGATGGCGATGGCCGGGGTGGTGGCGAAGTTGACGGCGATCAGCAGCCCGACGGCGCCCATCAGCATCGGCACCACCAGATGCCAGCGGCGCTCCTTGTGCAGGTCCGCCGAGCGGCCCACCAGCAACATGAACACCGCCGCCAACAGGTAAGGGATCGCACTCAGCCAACCGATCACCAGGTTGTCGCCAAAACCCAGGCTCTTGATGATCGACGGCAGCCAGAAGTTGATCGCGTACACGCCGCTCTGGATGCAGAAGTACACCAGGCCGAAGGCCCAGATCACCGGGTTCTTGAACACCGCCAACAGCGAGTCGGTGGCGGTCTTTGGTTTGTTGGCCAGGTCTTCGGCGTGGTCGGCGGTGAGCACGTCGCGCTCCTGGTCGGTCAGCCATTTGGCGTTGGCGAAGGTGTCGCTGAGCAGGAAGAACGCCAGCGCCCCGAGGATCACCGTCGGAATGCCTTGCAGCAGGAACATCCACTGCCAACCCGCCAGGCCGCCCTGGCCGGCCGCGAAGTGGTTGAGGATCCACCCGGAAAACGGGCTGCCCAGCAGGCCGGACACCGGGATGGCCGACATGAACAACGCCATGATCCGGCCCCGTCGGAACGTCGGGAACCATTGCGAGAGATAAAGCACCACGCCAGGGAAGAACCCGGCCTCGGCGGCGCCGGTGAACAGCCGCAAGGTATAGAACTCGGTGGGGGTGGTGACGAACAGCAGGCACGTCGACAGGGTGCCCCAGGTGATCATCATCAGCGCGATCCAGCGCCGCGGACCGAACTTGGTCAGGGCCAGGTTGCTCGGCACGCCGCACAGCACGTAGCCGATGAAGAAGATCCCGGCACCGAGGCCGTACACGGTTTCGCTGAATTTCAAAGCGTCGAGCATCTGCAACTTGGCGAAGCCAACGTTGACCCGGTCGAGGTAGTTGAACAGGTAGCAGATGAAAATGAACGGGATCAGGCGCAGGGTGATGCGCTTGTAGACGGTGTTTTTTTCGTCGGGGGTAGCCAGGAGGGCTGTTGCGCTCTGGGACATGGCGGGTCTCTCTTTATTATGATTTTTGCGAGCCAAGGGGTAACGTTGACCGCCCCTTGAGTCTCGGCCAGCCCAGGGGGCCGTGTCTTTGTGCCCGAGCACAGGGTTTGAATGCAGACCCTGTGCGCCTGACCAAACCCATGCCTACAACAATCCACGCCGCCTGCAAGGAACACCGCCCATGTTCGAACTCGATCACGATCTGGCGCAGGACATCGTCGACCGGGCGATGGCGATCCTGCCGTACAACGTCAATGTCATGGACAACCAGGGCCTGATCCTCGGCAGCGGCGAGCGCGAGCGGGTCAATACCCGTCACGAGGGCGCGCAACTGGTTTTGGCCAATGGCCGGGTGGTGGAAATCGACGAGCACACCGCGATGCACCTCAAGGGCGTGCAGCCGGGGATCAACCTGCCGCTGATGCTCGATCAACGACTGATCGGCGTCCTGGGCATCACCGGCGAGCCTGCGCAACTGCGTACCTACGCCGAGCTGGTGCGCATGACTGCCGAGATGCTGGTGGGCCAGCGCAACCAGCAGGCCGAGCAGCAATGGCGCCGGCAGCGCTGCGATGACTTGCTGGCGTTGCTGCTGGGCGATGCCGGGGATTCGCCACGGCTGTTGGACGAAGCCCGGCAAATGGGCCTCAAACCGCAATTGTCGCGGGTGCCGTATCTGTTCGAACTGGGCCTGGAACATGGGCCCGGGCAGACCGTCGAGACGTTGAGCGCGTGGTTGATGTCGCGCTACCCGGACAGTTGGTGCCTGACCTCGTCCAAATCTTCCTTATTGTGGTGTCGGCCGGTCACCGCCTCGGTGGAGAACGAACGGCTGCTGGGCAAGCTCGATGGGCTGGGCTGGAACATCCTGCGGATCGCGGTGGGCGGCCAGGCTGAAGGGTTGGCGGGCTTGCGGCGTTGCTATCGGCGGGTGGCTGATCTGCTGGCCTATGGGCGTGATGTGTTGCCGCAATCGCGCTTGCTGGCGCTCAACCGTTATCGCCTGCCGGTGCTGCTCTGGCGCCATCGCAGCGACGACGCCCTGGACGAATTGCTGACCCCGTTGCGCAAGGTCATCGCCAAGGACAGCAACGGCCAGTTGCTCGCCACCCTGCGCAGTTGGTGCGAACACGACGGCCAGAGCCAGGCCTGCGCCGACGCCCTGGGCATCCACCGCAACAGCCTGCGCTACCGCATGGAGCGCATCGCCGAACTCAGCGGCGTGGACCCGTTGCGCCTGGACGGGATGCTGGCGTTGTACCTGGGGGTGCAACTATTGCCCCAGACCGAGAGCACACCGATATAAAACTGTGGGAGCGGGCTTGCTCGCGAAGGCGTCGTGTCAGCAGCCTTGAAGTCGACTGATGCACCACCTTCGCGAGCAAGCCCGCTCCCACAATAGGTCTGTGTTGTATGCAGATCCTGAGTTCACGCAGGCCTGTGTGGGAGCGAGCCTGCTCGCGATGAGGCCGGCAGCTTCAACCTGAATCTTCCTGGAAAACCGGTATTTGTGAATTTGAACAATAATGCCCAGTGCCTTTTGTGCAGCGGACCGGCGTCACGGCTGCGGTCAACTGGCAGCATGCTGTGCATCGGAACCGGAGAATAATATGAAAATAGTCATCGCCCCCGACTCGTTCAAGGACAGCCTCAGCGCCCAGGGCGTCGCCGATGCCATCGCCCAGGGGCTGGCCGAGGTCTGGCCGGATGCGCAGTTGATCAAATGCCCGATGGCGGACGGCGGGGAGGGGACGGTGGAGTCGGTGTTGGCGGCCTGTCACGGTGAGTGGCGCCGCACCCGGGTCCGCGGTCCGTTGGGTGTCGCCGTCGAGGCGCGCTGGGGCTGGTTGGCCGAGAGCCGCACCGCGATCATCGAAATGGCCGAGGCCAGTGGCTTGCAACGGGTGCCGCCGGAGCAACGCGACGCCTGTTCCAGCAGCACCTATGGCACTGGCGAGCTGATTCGCGCTGCCCTCGATGAGGGCGCCGGCCGGGTGATCCTGGCGATCGGCGGCAGTGCCACCAACGACGCCGGTGCCGGGGCGATGCAGG
>NZ_ATLN01000072.1:0-268 GCF_000416195.1 Pseudomonas sp. CFII68 | reverse complement strand
TCGAGATTGCCGCCGATGTCGATAACCCGTTGTGCGGTCCCCATGGCGCGTCCGTGGTTTTCGGTCCGCAGAAGGGCGCCACTGCCCAGCAAGTGCAGGCGCTGGACCGGGCCTTGGGGCATTTCGCCGAACACTGCGCCCGGGCGTTGAACAAGGATGTGCGCGACGAGCCGGGCAGCGGCGCCGCCGGTGGCCTGGGGTTCGCGGCCAAGGCGTTCCTGGGCGCGCAGTTTCGTACCGGCGTGGACGTCGTCGCCCAGTTGACCGG